>DASQIQ010000404.1:0-3704 GCA_035631495.1 Micropepsaceae bacterium | reverse complement strand
TCCCGCCGCCTCCCATCATGCCCCGCCCACCACCCATCATCGAACCCATGGGGCCGAAACCGTTTCCCCCATGGCAGGCCGCACAAGGCGGCGCGCCGGGTCCGCGCCGATTGAAGATGTCCGCTCCCACGTCCGCTGATGTCGGGTTTCTCACGGTATCGGCTCTCGCAGTCAGCCGACTGTAATAGCCCGCCAATTCTTGGAGCTGTGCGTCCGAGAGAGCCGAGACAGGTCCCGACATGATGTCCGATTGGCGCGCGCCGCTCTTGAACGCGCGCAATTGCGCTAGAAGATAGGCCGGGTCTTGTCCCGCAAGTTTCGGGATCGTCTGGTCGGTACTGTTGCCGTCTGATCCGTGGCAGGCCGAACAATAGGCCTCGGCAAGCTTCCTGCCATGACGTTCACTGTCGCGATTCGATCCTGCTTGCGCATGGCTAAATGCGATAACGCCGATCAGGGTCACCGCTAGCGCTACGGCGGCTACCGGCAGGATTGGCAGTTTGGAAAGTATCATGACCGACCTCCTTGTGGATGATTGGCAGACTCTTCGCTGCCAGCCGACACGCAGTTCACGGCGCCAGGGAAAGTGGCGACGGGGCGCTGCTCGGCAGCGCATATTTGATGTACGAAAAACCCTGGGCCGTATGACAGGCGTTGCAGCCCCGGACGCCCGCGTTGAACGAAGCTTCAAACTTCCCGAAGTCCTTTGCCTCGATAGTCTTGCCCAGCGGATCGAGGAAGGACCGCTCGAAGGCTTTCAGCGCGTCCGCTCGCGCGGGGCGCGTCGTTTCCCCGACCTCCTGAATCTCCTTCGCCTCCTTGAGTTCGTAGGCGGCGAGCGGCCAATTGCCCGCCTTCGCTGCGTAATAGATCGTGGAATAGCGGTTGGAATATTCGATCATCACGGTGCCAAGTCCGGGTTGGATGCCCGCAAGCGTCTTTAACTGCGCATCCGGGCTTCCCGTGAGCCAATCCGGAGCCGCATAGGCGGCTCCGGCAAGTCCGATCAACACGAGCGATATTGCAACAGCGATCCTATTCCGCCCGAACATCAAGTCCTCCTTTGTTAGACCGCCGTTCTCGGCTGCTTTTCCTCAACCGCATTCAGAAGCCGCAATCCATTGGCGACGACCAGGAGCGAGGCGCCCATGTCTGCCGCAATCGCACCCCATAGCGAGGCGATGCCAAAAAATGTGAGCACGACAAACGCTGCCTTGATCGCCAACGAAAACCCGATGTTCTGACGGATTATGCGCAGCGTCCGCCGCGAATGCGCCACCAGCCAAGCCAATTTCGAGAGATCGTCGCTCATCAAAGCGATGTCGGCCGCTTCAATCGCCGCGTCGCTGCCGACAACGCCCATGGCGATGCCGAGGCTGGCACTTGCCATCGCCGGCGCGTCGTTGACGCCGTCACCGACCATGGCGACAAGGCCATGCTCGGCGACCAGCGCCTCGATAGCGGCCACTTTGTCGGCGGGAAGCAGCTCGGCTTTGATTTCGTCAATCCCGACTTGCCGGCCGATGCTTTCCGCTGTTGCCCGATTGTCGCCCGTCAGCATGACAAGATGCTCGATGCCGGCGCGGCGAAGCGCGCGAACCGCATCGGCAGCTTCTGGACGCATGGCGTCTGCGATGGCAATGAAGCCGCAGACATGACTCTCGTTGCCGATCACGACCACGGTTCGTCCGTCGCGCTCGATCTGCGCGGCTTGCTCGTGAAGCTCGTGCGTCTCCTGTGCGCGTTCCTCCAGATAACGATGCGAACCGAGCCAAAAACCGCGCCCGTCAAACACGCCCGATACGCCCTTGCCGGGAAGGATTTGCACGTCCGTTGCCGGAATGGGTTCGACGCCTCGCGCCTTCGCGTAGTCCACGATAGCTCTTGCCAAAGGATGCGAACTGCGCGCTTCGAGGGCGGCGGCACGGGCGAGAAGCTCGGTTTCGGAATGTCCATTGACCGGTTGAACGGCCAGAACGACCGGCTTTCCGGCGCTGAGCGTTCCGGTCTTGTCGAACGCGATGGCGCGCAAGCGTCCCGGTAGCTCCATGTAGGCCCCGCCCTTCACCAGCACGCCAACGCGCGCCGCCGCCGCAAGCGCGGCGACGATGCTCACCGGTGTCGAGATCACCAGGGCGCAGGGACAGGCGATGACGAGGAGCACCAGCGCCCGATAGAACCAATCGCCCCAGGCCGCCCCAAAGGCCAAGGGCGGCAGCAACGCGACGGCGATGGCAAGTGCCATGACGGCCGGTGTGTAAACCCGTGCGAACTTCTCGACCCATTGTTCCGACGGACTGCGTCGGCTTTGCGCCGACTCCACGAGCTTGATGATGTTCGCCAGCGTCGTGTCGTCGGCGCGTTTGGTGCTCACGATTTCCAGCGCGCCATCGCCATTGACCGTGGCCGCGAAGACCTCCGATCCGATCTGCTTTCCGACAGGGATGCTTTCGCCGGTGATCGGCGCTTGGTTGACGGCACTGTTGCCCGCGACAACCCGGCCATCCAACGGGATGCGTTCGCCCGGCTTGACGACAAAACGCGAGGCGACCGGCACGTCGGCAGCGGGCACTTCGCGCTCCACCCTGCCTTCGCCGATCAGCCGAACGGTGGGTGGTGCCAGTTCCAACAGAGCCGCGATTGCGCGGCGCGCCCGTCCCACACTCCAGGACTCCAGTGTCAGCGACAGTGAGAAGAGAAAAGCGACGGTCGCGCCTTCCAGCCATTGACCGATTGCAATCGCGCCGATCACGGCAACGGTCATCAATAGGTTCATGTCGGGCCGCAAACGCTGTGCCGCATACCAAGCTTTGACGACGACGTAACGACCGCCCAAGGCAATGGCGACGACGTAGGCTGCCATGCTCACGTAAGGCGGGGCCTCGCTGCCGGCGATGCCGAACGCGCCCAGGAGATGTCCCGTGAGCCACGGATGGAGCGCCACACCCAAAAGGACGAACAGACCGCTTACGGCAGTCAGGCGCGCTTGGATTTGAGGGCGACTATCCGCTTGTGCGGGCCGGCGCCCCTCGACAATCTCCGCTCGCATCCCCGTTTTGGCGACAGCGTCCTGGATGGCCTCTGCCGTGACGGCGTTCGCATTGGCAGCCACCAGCATCTTTCCATTCAAAACATCGAAGTCCAGCCGGTCGCCGCCGCCGACCAGTGGGCCGACCTCGCGCCGCAGAATCGCAACTTCCTCGGCGCAATCCATGCCCTGAATCTTGAAGATCAATCGATGGTCGGATCGCCGCTCTATGGGCTGATTTGACGTTGGCGTCTGACAGTCGTGGCATTCGCCCTGATCGGCCAAATGGACTTCGTCATGCGAATGGGCTTCGGACATTTGAATGCGCTTTCCAACGGGGGCTATTGCGGCAATCCTATCATAAGAGCTACAGCTACTAGAGCTTCAAGGGATTTCGGCCATGCCCAGTTCGACCAAGGAGAGGCGCTTTTCCATCGGCGATCTTTCGCGCGATACGGGCTGCAAAGTGCAGACAATCCGCTACTACGAGCAGGTCGGGCTGATGCCCGAAGCCGGGCGGACCGCGGGCAATCAGCGAGTCTATGATCGGGGTCTCGCAGACAGGCTGGCCTTCATTCGACATAGCCGGGAGCTGGGGTTTTCGCTTGACGCGATTCGGGAGCTGTTGACCGTCAGCGACGACCCCAACCGATCTTGCGAGGAAGCGGATCGCATT
>DASQIQ010000403.1:0-4892 GCA_035631495.1 Micropepsaceae bacterium | reverse complement strand
TTTACGCGCCATCTCGAAGCGGCCTATCTCGATCTATGGGAACGGCTTCGAAATCCTTCGCCCAAGCAGGTCGGCTGAGCGGGATCATATAAGACTATGCGGTTCCTTCCCTCTTCAGTACCGCGAAAATCCCGGTCACCGGAGAGCCATATTCCATGCGAAGAAACGCCTCGTTCAGATAAGCGACGGCAAGGCCGGCGGCAGCCGCGGCCTCGCGCACATGATTGGGGTGATGCTCGTAACGGCCCGTGTCCGACAAATGATACGGATAGCGATCGCCGCGTTCCATGCTCAATGCGAAAATCCCGCCGGGCTTGAGCCGTTTGGCGGCGGCCGCCACGATGGGGTGCAGATCGCCGAAATAGATGATGCAGTCGCAGGAGGCGATAAGATCGAAGCGCTCGGCCGTGTTTTCGAGCCATTGCGTGATCTCGCCGACCTCGAGCCGGTCATAGATATTGCGCTTGGCCGCGAGCTCGATCATCTGCGGCGCGAGATCGACGCCGGTCATATGCCCCGCCCAATTTTTCAGGCGCATGCCGGCAAGCCCCGACCCGCAGCCCAGATCGAGCACCGTCAGGCCGGTCGCATCCCCGATGACGGAACGGATTCCCTCGCCGAGATGTTCGGGCCCCTGATATTTCAGGTCCTCGATCATCCGGGCCTCGTAGCTCGCGGCAAATCCCTTATAGATCTGCTGAATGGCCCTATCGGTCATGCGGGGCGGTGGGGTGTCGTCCCTCAGCGCCACGAGTAGATGTTCGATCTCTGCGTCCTCTGGATGGGCCTCGAAATATTTCTGATAGGCGCCGCGCGCTTCCTCGCGGCGTCCGACGCATTGGCAGATCTCGCCGAGATCGTACCAGGCATCCCAATCCTGGGGCGTCAGCTCGACAACCCTTTTCCCACAGAGATAGGCAGTCTGAACTTTGTTGCTTTGCTTGAGCCGCTTAGCAAGCGTGTAGAGTTCCGCCGCCGTCAGTTCCCGGCGATTGGCCGATTCGCTGCCCTGCCACGTCAGCAGGCCTACCTTCATGGCGTCGTCGATCCAACGATCGACCTCGCCCACTTTTCCCTCCGGCATGAGGGGCCCGGCGAGTGCGCGGATGTCGTCAACGCTCCGGCTGCCGTCGCACAGTTCGGCGATCAGCGCAGCGACGGGATTGAGATGGTGCAGCCGGTCGGAGACGGGATCATAGGCGACATAACCGTTCTCCACCGGCGAAAGGAGAACAACCGGGTTTGTTGTCGGGTTTGGCATCAGGTCGGAGGGTCAGGCAAGGAAAACGGTCGTGTACCCTCAAGAGGGCACACGACCGCAAATCCCAAAAACGGAATTTTCAAAGAATCCGAATTTCGCGCTGATTACTCAGCCTTCTTCTTCGGAACTGCGCATTCACCCTTCTTGTTCTTTTTCTGTCCTTCGGGGCAGCCGTCGTCTGCAGCCATCGACTCTGTGGTCATCAGCGGAATCGCCGCAACGGCTGACACCGCCGAGCCGACCAGCAGCGTCTTGAGAAATCCGCGACGGTCTTGATTAATGTGAGCAAGGGCAACATCAAGTGACTTCACTGAATCATTAGCCATAAATGGCCTCCCTGGTTGACACCCAGAATATGCCCAGAAGGCAGAGCGCAGCCTTGTTACTAATTTTTCATATATAACACAAAAATTACATGCGTGTAATAATTCCAGTTTGGCCTGCCGTTTTATTCGGCGATCGCAACGAGGAATAGGCGCAAAAACCGGTGGATCGTCTTACCGGTGGCGCGCATTGGGTAGGCCGCGCCAAGCAACCGGCGGCAATGCTCAAGAAACTCCTCCCTGAGCGGAGCATCGAGGGCCGAGGCAAAGGGACGCAGCCCCGTACCCATGCTCCAGCGGAAAACAGCGTCATTGCCTTCGAGCAGATGAAAATAGCGCGTCTCCCAGAGATCGAGGCTCCCCGCTTGCCCCGCCAGCAGGTCGTAATAGGTTTCCGGCGGGCGCACATTCCAGAAATCGCGCACACCTTCAAGCTTCGCGGCCCAACGCGGATCGCCGATCGCTTGCCGGATGATTCGGTCGCAAAGCTCGTCGGAATTGCGTGGCACCTGGACCGCGAGCACGCCTGAAGGACGCAGGAAGGTAAGCAGCCGCGGGAAGAGCACGTCATGATTCCCGAGCCATTGCAGCGCCGCATTCGAATAGATGACGTCGTAAGGCGCCTCTGGTGTCCAATGGGCGATATCGGCCTCAATCAGGCGGGCATCGAGGCCGCTTGCACGCGCCTCTCTGAGCATTTCCGCCGACGAGTCGATGGCGTCGATTTCACTTTCCGGCCAACGCGCCCGCAGGAGTGCCGTGGAATTGCCCGGCCCGCAGCCAAGATCGGCAACGCGCGCCGCCGTCTTGATGGGAACGCGTGCGAGAAGTTCTGCCGCCGGCCGCGTGCGTTCGGCGCCAAAGGTGAGATAGGTCTTGGGATCCCAGGCCATGATTCGACGATTTTCTAAGCTGCATGGCGAGCCGGCACCGCGAGCCGAAACCGCGTTCCATTCTCACTGGTCGAGACAAGTACCAGATCGCCACCATGGGCCTGGATCAGTTCGCGCGATATGGCAAGCCCCAGCCCCGAACCGCCCGATCTTGTGGTGCCGGCAAAGGGCTGAAAAAGCCGCTCGCGCATCGCGGTCGGAATGCCTGGCCCATTGTCGGCAATCTCCACGACAACGCCATCGCCCTCCCGCCTCGCTTCGACGACAATACGCTTGGTTTTCTTCGTGCTGGATTTCATCGCTTCCAAGGCTTGGCGCGCATTGCTCAAGAGGTTGAGCAAGACGCGGAAAAGCTGTTCGGAATCGGCATCGATTTCGAGGCCCCGCGGGACCCGCTTCTCCAACACGACCTCGCCATCTTCGGGAACGGCCGACGCGGCTGCTTCGTCGATCAGCGGCGCCAACAGGAATTGCGTCCTTTGCGGCGTGCGCTCCTCCGCGCGCCCGTAGCGGAGCGTGTTGGTGGCGAGCGCCACCGCCCGATCGAGCGCGTCCACCAATCGCGGGGTCACCCGTTTCACCACCGGATCGTCGATGGCGGCCAGGCGATCCGATGCGATCTGCGCGCTCGATAGGATATTGCGAAGATCGTGCTGGATCTTCGCCACGGCCAACCCCAACGACGCCAGCCGCGTCTTCTGTTGAAGCGAGCCGTAAAGCTCGTGCTGCATGGTCGAAAGTTCGCGTTCCGCGGTGCCGATTTCGTCCCTGCGCGCGGAAGGCTCCAGAATGCGCGCAGGGTCTTCGGGATTGTTGCGGAAGTGGACCATGGCCGCGGTCAAGCGCTGCATCGGCCGGACCAGGATGAGATAGAGGCTGACGAAAACCAGCAGCGAAGTCAGAGCGGAGACGAAGATGGAAAGCGCCAGAACCCGTGCCGAGAACACAAACAGGGCGGCGCGGATCGGGTCCTCGTCCGCGATCACCACAATATTGCGCCCCGGGCCAAGCCCTGTCGTCGCATCGATGCGGATGATGCGTCCGGGCGGCGCGAAGAGCGAGCGGATGACGTCGCGGATTTGCTCGATGAGATCGGTCTCCCCGCCATCATAGACCGCCTGAATCGCCGGGGGGTCCGGCCCGACAAGAAACAGCTCATGTTGTCCACCGCCCCTTAAGATGACGGCTTCCACACCGGCCCGCGCGAGCAGCTGCTTGCGAAGCGCTGCCGACAATTGCTCGCCGGGCGCTTCAGTGAAGGGCAGAATCGCCAGCTGCGCGGAATTGATGCGATCCTGCAGGAGCTGATGGTGATAGCGCGCGACCGACGGAAAATAGATGAGCGCCACGCTCAACATGACGAACAGCGTCGTCAACAGCAGGAGCCGGCCCGACAGGCTATAGACGGCCACGCGCCATCCATATCTCGGCCTTTCGAGTTCCTTCAACATAACGGGAGGTAACACCAGAATCCGGTCAAAATCATGCCCGTTCGCAAGATAAATGGCCTGAGGAAGGACGGCTTCCCCCTCGCCGCATTGGCCCACCGATGGAAATAAGGGCCATTTCGCAACGATCAAGCAAACCCTTTTGGGCTTGTGACGATTGCGCCGAGACGGTCAGCCTCTTGGCATTGTTAACGAGCTTGAAGTTCTTGGGTATCGGGCTTGAAAAGCGATTGCGCTATTGGCAGGACCTGCCGCTTCCATTAAATTGTTGCCGTCCTATGCTGGAAACAATTCGCAAGGGGTTCCCTATGCCGAAACACGTCTTCGCGGCTGCCGTCGCGGCTGCTGCCATCGCCATGCCCGCGTTTGCGGCCCAAACCGATCCCGACGTCAACAAGCTGCCGGCGGGGCCGGAAAAGGCAGTCGTCGCGGAAGTGTGCACGGCCTGCCATGAGCTCGGCCGCATCGTGTATGGCAGCTATGATGCCGCCGGCTGGAGCAACACCGTCCATATGATGGTGAATGCCGGCGCCGCGCTGACCCCGGACCAGGTCGATAAGGTCACCAATTATCTGATCAAAAGCTTCCCGGAAAGGCCGGCCAATCCGTTCAGGGCGGTCGCTGGCCCGGTGAAGGTCTCGATCAAGGAATGGGAATTGCCGACGCCGGGCACGCGTCCCCATGACCCGCTGGCCGCTCCCGACGGCACCATGTGGTACAGCGGCCATATGGGCAGCCTGATCGGGCATCTCGATCCCAAGACCGGCAAGACCAAGGAATGGCCTTCGCCGGGCGGACCGAAGTCTCAGCCTTACGGCATCACGGTTCTCAACGGCGTCGTTTGGTATGACGAGGGCAATGTGAAGCCGAACGGCTTGGTCCGGTTCGATCCGAAGACCGAAACCTTCCAGACCTTCCCGGTTCTTCCCTCGGGCGGCGGCGTCATCCGCAACATGATGCCGACCAA
>DASQIQ010000402.1:0-1781 GCA_035631495.1 Micropepsaceae bacterium | reverse complement strand
GAACAAGCGGCTGGCGGCGGGCGAGACCTACGATCTCCTGATCATGGCCGGCCCGTCGATCGACGAGCATGTCAAGGACGGCAAGGTCGTCGCCGGCAGCCGCGTCGATCTCGCCAAATCCACCATCGGCGTTGCGCTGCGTCCCGGCGCGCCCAAACCCGATCTTACAAACGGCGCGGGATTGAAGAAATCGCTGCTTGCAGCGAAATCGATCATCCTTTCCGGCGGGCCAAGCGGGGTTTATCTCGCGGGGCTTTTCCAAAAGATGGGCATCGCCGAGCAGATCAAGGCAAAGACGACCCGGCTAGCCCCTGGCGCATCGCCTGGCGAAGCGGTGGCGCGTGGTCAAGGCGATATCGGCTTCACGCAGGTGAGCGAGCTCTTGGCGGTGAAGGGCATCGTTTACCTCGGCCCCCTGCCCGCCGATGTGCAGCAGGTGACGATATTCTCCGCCGGCATCGGGCGTAACGCGCAACAGCCTGATGCCGCCAAAGCGCTGGTGAGATTTTTGACCTCGCCGGAAGCAGCCCCGACCTTGCGCGAGACCGGCCTACAGCCCGGCTGAGATAGCGCGCGTGCGCGCTCATAAAACGAAACCCAATCTCTGGGAGGCTTCCATGACCAGATTTCGCAAACCGAATCTGTGCGGCGCGATGTTGCTGGCATCTTTGATCATGTCCACGAGCGGCGCAGCTGCCGCGGAATTCACGCTGATGCCGACGCCCAAAACCGTCAACATCGGCAATTTCAACGCCGCCAACAAACCCGCTTTGACCATCAATTCGGGCGACATCGTCACCTTGGAAGCCGCCACGCAATTGGAGCCCGAGGCCATCGATGCCTCGCACGCAGTGCCGGCGAACGCCGTGCCGCAATATGTGCGCGACATCTATCGCGATGTGAAAGATCGCGGCCCCGGCCCGCACGTCCTCACCGGACCGATCTTCGTCAATGGCGCGATGCCCGGAGACGTGCTGGAGGTCCGTATCCTCGCGGTCGATCTGGCGGCGGGCTATGGCTACAACCGCCAGCGTCCCTATACCGGCGCCCTGCCCGACGAGTTCACGGGTTTCTGGCAGCGCGTGATTCCGATCAACCGGCAGGCCAAGACCGCCGAAGTCGCGCCTGGCGTGGTGGTGCCGCTCGATCATCCGTTCTTCGGCACCATGGGCCTCGCGCCTCCGGCCGTCATGGGCCGCATCGGCAGCGGGCCGCCGGGTATCCACACCGGCAATATCGACAATAAGGATCTGGGCGCCGGTTCCATCCTCTATATGCCCGTGCATGTGCCGGGCGGTCTATTTTCGGCCGGCGACGGGCACGGGGCGCAAGGTCAAGGCGAGGTTGATCTTTCCGCCGTCGAGACCGGCCTGCGCGGGCGCTTCCAGTTCATCGTCCACAAGGACATGAAGCTGGTCTGGCCGCGCGGTGAGACGCCGACCCATTGGATCGTGATGGGACTGAACCCGAAGCTGGACGAGGCCATGAAAATGGCCGTGCGCGAGACCATCAGCTTCATCACCCAACGCTTTCCCAAGCTCACGCGCGAGGAAGCCTATATGATCGCCAGCGTGGCGGTGGATTACCACGTCACCCAGGTGGTCGACGGAACCGTGGGTATCCACGGCATGATCCCCAAGGCGATCTTCGTGAACCGCTAGCCTGTCGGGAGGCCGGCTGCGGCGGCCATTCTTGCTGCGAAGGCGGCGATGCTTTAATTCTCCCCCTCTCTCAACCTTCGGAGGATACTCATGCTTGCTCAGCGTCAGTCGAAACTTCTC
>DASQIQ010000401.1:0-7918 GCA_035631495.1 Micropepsaceae bacterium | reverse complement strand
GGCCAAGAGGACGACGCCCCCGACGCTGCCCTGATCCGGGTCGACCGAGATGATCGACTTCGCATTCAGCAGGGTCTTCTTGACGGCCGCGACGTTCGAGATGTCGGGCTTGGGCGCACCCTTCTTGACCGCAATCGCCAGGCGCAACGTGGCGACGACCGTGGCGCTGCTCTTCACCACATTGCCGGTCTTGATCGCGTCGTCGAACGGCGCGAACAGCAGCGTCGCGTCCAAGGCGCCGCCCTCGGCGACCGTCTTCCTCGTGCCCACACCCGTGCCATAGGTGATCTTGACCTTGGTGCCGGTCTTGGCCGTGAAATCCGCAACGATTTTGTCGATGGTCTCCTTGATCGGATTGGGGGACAGGAGAGTGATTTCGCTCTGGGCGCGCGCGCTCGCTGAAAACCCGAGCGCAAGCGCCACGATGGCAACCAACGGAAATCTGGATTTCACGGTTCCCTCCTTCGATGGGCTCCAATACGCATGCTGCTATGATAGCAGAATGGTACCGCCACGTCTGTCGTCGGCGTGGGTGGCGGGGAAACTCTTCATTCCCACCTCCCCCAACGTGGGGAGGTCGGAGACCGGCGCGCTAACGCGCGGCGCGATCCGGGTGGGGGGCTTTTCGCTCTCTCAATAGACCCCCGGCACCAAGCGGTAGGTCCGCGCCTTGTAGGGCGAATATTCCGGAAATGCCGCGCCGAGAACCTGCTCCTCGTAATGCATCCTGAGGATCTGGCAGCCAAATCCGATGAGCGTGATCACTGCCGACCAAGGCTGGACAAATTGCAACATGATGCCGAGGGAAGCGATTCCTTCCGCGGCATAAAGCGGATGGCGAATGCGCCGGTAAGGTCCGGTCGTGACGAGCGCTCGTGCCTGCGGCAGGATGCTGAAGGCGCTGCGTAAACGAATGAGAATCCATACCGAGGCGATGGCGCCCACGGATATCAACACCGCGGAAAGGATTTCCGTATGGAGGGAGATCATCGCGCGCGGCAGAAGAAAAAATGCCAGCTGCGCGTTGCTGGCGAGGATGGCGATGACACGCGGAATGATTCCTTGCGCCTTCATCAACGGCAAATGCCGAATGAAGAACACCGCGATAATCATGCAGACATAAGCCAGCGACGTCAGCTGGGTGATGATTTTCGCCCAGGTTTGAAGATCATCCGGTTCGAAATGGCCGAGTTCCGTCGCGAGCAAGGTCACGAGCCCCCAACTTCCGAGCAAATACCAAACGATGAGAGGGCTCGCAGCCACGACGTCCCATATGCGTGCTCCGAGGATTTTCGCCATGAGTTTTCTTTACACCAAGCGCCCGTCCCACTTAAGCCGCGCATCGGCAGATAAACGCAGGGCGCCGCACAGTTACCGCGTTGTAACGTGAGCGGTGCTCCCGGCGAGCAACGGAACGCCCAACCAGATCGTTCTCATTTCAGACAATCCGGCGGCATATCCTACCGCGCTTGGAGCGCTCGGCGCTCAAACCAAGGAACTCTCCATGAAAAACCTGACAGCCATTGCCGTGGCTCTGACGTTGCTCGGCAGTTCGGCCGCACTGGCGCAGTACAATAGCGGTCCCTCCTACGGAAACCGCGGCGCGTCTGCGGGCCAGCAGCCTCAGGATCGCAACGATTACCAGCAAGGGCGCGACCAGAACCAAAACGACAATCAGGGCGCCAACAGATACGAGTCCCAACGCGGCGAACAGGACCGCAATGAGGTTCGCGACAATCCGCATTGGTCGCGTGGCGATAGGCTTCCGACCGAGTACCGGAACAACAATCAGCATGTCGTTTCCGACTGGAAGAATAATCACCTGAGAAAGCCGCCGCGCGGTTATCAATGGGTCGAGGCGAACAACCAGTATGTTTTGGCTGCTGTCGCCACGGGTCTCATCGCGGACATCATCATCGCGAGCAATCAGAACGACCAGCGCAGGCGATAGACCATTTTTCTTTTGAATGGACTGAGGGCCGGATTGTCTCCGGCCCTTTTTGCGCTGTCGCAGCGCTCGCCAAACTCAATCGGCGGTAAGAAAAACCCGCTCATGCTTGACAATACCGTTAAAAAATTGATCGGACTCTTGGTTGCAATAGGCGTATTAGCTGCTCCTCAAGAGTTGTGTGGGCGTCTGAGGAGGGCCGGCATATGCGGGGCTATCGCCTGAAATTTTGGGGCACAACGGGGCTCAGAGAGAGCACCCTTCCGCTGACGGCAGATACGGATAGGGATGCGTGCGAGGTGGGTAGCAAGATGCTCATCAGAAGCGACTGCGCGACGCTCGAAGTCTGGAGAGACACTTATTTGCTTGCCAGGATCGAAAGAGGCGGCGCTCCGGTCCCGCCGATTTAAGCCGATCACAAGCCGGCGCCCCGCCACCTTTGTCGTCGTGGCCGGTCGACACTGTTAGAACATCCACACCATCCACGAAATCACGCCCGTAGCCACCACGAGCACGACAATGCCCGTGCTCCACGACGCATTGATCGCCCTGACTCGTCTCCCATGCCGCCGTCGGCGTTGCGCCATTGTCTGCCTCCGCCTGAGAAACGATAATACACGAACGGGCGGTCTCACGCGTCGGTGTCATCCGCGGTGAGCCGTGGGGAGCGCTCACCATCGGTAGGTGAGCACGATGCCTACCGCGTAGATCAGACGTGCCCCACCCAAATAGTTTTGTGCATAGGCCTGCCCTCCAACGTCGAGAGAGAGTCCCTTCGCGAGCTCGAATTTTGCCGCTGCCGTAAACCGCGAAGTGTCGTCGGGATCCAAACCGAATTTGGCGGGCTCCGGCGGCCGGCACAGACCCTGTTCGCGCTTGCATCCCACCGCCGCTTCCAGCGGGTCGAACCCGCTTTGACCGGACGGCGTTAGCCGAAACGCGCCGCGGGCCCCGAATATTGTGAACGGCATCTCCTGACGATCGGTGTAGGCGAAAGCTTGCGCCGGTAAATTGCCCAATTTTGATAAATGCAACGCGCAGCGTGCCTTCTCCGCATCTGGTAGTGCGTCGTAACTCGTAACGTTGCAGTCGAAATTCTCGCGGAGCGCGGAGAACACTCGTGCATCAAGACTCGCCGGCGGTGTCAACGGCGGCGGCGCAAGCGGTGGGAGCGCAAGCCGCGGCGGCAAAATGACGGGTCGCGAGAGCAAGACGAGGCTTGCGTTTTGGTCCATGAGCCGCGCCATCGGCAAGCCGGCCGCCGGGGCAGAATGCATTGGCTTGGGAATCGCAGACACCGATTCCGGCGGCAGGATAATCCAGGTCATGACGGCGTTCTGCCGCTCGTCGTCGCGCTTGTCGAGGAGAGCGCGGACTTCTAGCAAGGCGCGAATGGCAAACACATGCAGGAGCACCACGGCGAGCGCCGCAGCAACTCTACGCAAGCGGGCCTGGTGTGTTGCCCTCACCGAACATCCGCAAGCAAAACACACTGCTCAGACTAGCACATCCGCTATCGAGTTCGGTTGTCATTCCCCGGGCGAGCCGTCGCGTTTGTACGGCGCCTCACTCCTCTGCGCGGGTCTTGCGCAGCACTGCCAGTGCCACACGCAGATGTCCGCCGCTGCGCTCCAGCAACGCTTTCGCCTCTTCGGCGCGGCAGCCATAAAGCAGCAGCACCCCCACCTTGACGCTGCCCTCCGCTGCGGCCAACGCATCGCGCACATCCTTCCCGCTGCGCCCCGTCAAATGGGTCAGCATGTTCTCGCTGCGCTGGGTGAGCTTCTTGTTGGTCGCCTGCACATCGACCATCAGGCCCTCATAGACATGCCCGAGCCGGATCATCACCAGCGACGACAACAGATTGAGCGTGATGCGCTGCGCGGTGCCCGCCTTCATGCGGGTCGAGCCGGCAATGGGCTCAACGCCCGTATCCAAAAAGATCGGGCATTCGGATTCCTTGAGCAATGGCGTGTCGCGATTGTTGGCGATGCCTACCGTCAGCGCGCCGGCGGCTCTGGCGCCGCGCACGCAGGCAAGGGTGAACGGCGTCGTGCCGCTGGCCGCCGCCGCCAACAACACATCATTACCGTCCACTTTATGGCTCTTGATCAAAGCGAGCGCGCGCGAGACATCGTCCTCGGCGCCCTCGACGGCGTGGATCAGCGCGTCGTTGCCGCCGGCGATCAACAGCAGCAGCCGCTCGGCCGGCCAGCTGAATGTCGGCATCAGTTCGGCGCCATCTTGCACGGCAAGCCGCCCGGAGGTCCCCGCCCCCGCATAGATCAGCCGCCCCCCTTCGATCAGGCGCAGCTCCATCTCATGGGCCGCCGCCTCGATGGCGCCCCGCGCCGCGCGCACGGCGGCAACGGCGGCAAGCTGGCCCTCGATCATTGCATCCAGGACGTCGGAGGATTCCCACAGATCGATGGCGGAATAGCGCGGGCTGGGACGTTCGGTTTCGATGGCGGCACCTGATACATAAGAGAAAGGCTTGGAAGCGATTCGGAACTTTTCGCGTTGATCCTAGTGTCCCGATTCCGAAATTCGCTTCATTTCTATATCGGGCTCCCGGCGAATTTCGGAATCGAAGGACACTAGCAACTTATTGAAACTAGTGTCGTTTCGGTTTCGAAGTTCGCCAAGCGCCCGATATGAATAATGTGGCGAACTTCGAAACCACGACACTAGGAACATAGTGCAACCGCGCGTGGTGGGAAGCCCTAACCGAGACCAAGGTGAATGTGACAAGTAAACCAGCCTCCCATATGTCGGCCGAAATTCTGCAAGCGCCGGAGGCGGTTGCGCGCCAGGAACAGAGCCTCGCCGCGCCTTTGCGGGCGCTGGTCCGGCGGCTCAAGGCGAAGCCCCCGCGGGTCGTCGTCACCTCGGCGCGGGGCAGCTCGGCCCATGCGGCCGCCTTCGCCAAACACACCATCGAGCGGTTTCTTGGTATTCCCGTCGCGGCGGCAGCGCCCAGCATCGTGACGGTCTATCACCGCGACCTGAACCTGAAGGATCAGCTCCTGCTGGCGATCTCGCAATCGGGGCGCAGCGACGACCTCATAGAACAGACGAAATCCGCGAAGCGCGCGGGCGCGCTGACCGTTGCGCTGGTCAACACCACCGGCAGCCCGCTCGCGCACGAGAGCGACATTGTGCTGCCCATCGATGCCGGGCCCGAACTGAGCGTTGCCGCCACCAAGAGCGTCATCGCCACGCTGGCGGCGCTGCTGCGGTTGACCGCCGAATGGGCCCAAGATTCCGCGCTTGCCGCCGCGCTTCCCCGCCTGCCCGAACGGCTCAAGGCGGCAGGAACCCTCGACTGGAGCGCGTGCTTCGGCACCTTTGCCAAGGCGTCGAGTATGATGGTGATCGGCCGCGGATCGACACTCGCGATCGCGCGCGAGGCGGCCCTGAAGCTGAAGGAGACGGCCAACCTCCATGCCGAAGCCTATAGCGGCGCGGAATTTCAGCACGGACCGATGGCGCTGGTGTCCGCCGCTTACCCCATCCTGATGTTCATGCCGGCCGATGAAGCAGCCGGCGCTCTGGTCGCGCTGGCGGACGATCTGCGCCGCAAAAAGGCGGCGTTGTTCTGCGTCGAGCCGGGCAGGGGCAAGGGACGCTTGCCTGCGCTTGCCCCCGATCAGCCCGAGGCCGATGCCATCTGCCAGATACAAAGCTTCTATGCGGCGGCGGTCCGCTTGGCGAAACTGCGTGGGATGGATGCGGACAGGCCGCGTCACTTGAAGAAGGTCACGCGTACGCGATGAACGAGCAGCGATATGCGGTTGCGGCAGCTTCCATCTTCGATGGCGAGGTCGTGCGCAACAATGGCGCGGTGATCATCGATCAGGAACGCATCGCAGCGATCGTGCCGCGCCGCGACGTGCCGGCGGGGATTCCTCTCCATGAACTGCCCGATGGTGCGTGGCTCGCGCCAGGCTTCATCGATGTGCAGGTGAATGGCGGCGGCGACGTTCTTTTCAACAACGAGCCGACACCGGAAGGGATCGCAAAGATTGCCGCCGCGCATCGCCGATTCGGTACGACGAGTCTGCTGCCGACGCTCATCACCGATTCCGACGATAAGATGCGCGCCGCCCGCGCCGCGGCCGATGCTGCGATGCAAACACTGCCGGGCGTGCTCGGCATTCATTTCGAAGGGCCGTTCCTCTCACCGGAGAAATGCGGTGTCCATGATCCTTCTCTGATGCGCGCGCCCAACTCATCGCATCGCGATTCCTTCAGCGGGTATCCCGGCGTCACGCTCGTCACCTTGGCGCCCGAGCGCGTGCCGGACGGATTCATCCGTGCCCTTGCAGGTTCAGGTGTTCGCGTCTCCCTCGGCCATTCCATGGCGACTTACGAAGAGACGCGTTCGGCCATCGCCGATGGTCTCACCGGTTTCACCCATCTCTTCAACGCCATGCGCCCCATGAGCGCACGCGAGCCAGGGCCCATCGCGGCGGCATTGGAATCGCCCGGCTGCTGGTATGGTGTGATCGTCGATGGCATCCATGTCGCGCCCACCATGTTGCGGCTGGCATTGAAGGGCGCGGGCGCACCGATGCTGGTGACCGACGCCTTGCCCAATGTCGGAGGCGTGAAAAAAAGCTTCACGCTTTACGGGCGCGAGATCATCGTCAATGGACAACGCGTCACGATGAAAGACGGCACGCTCGCAGGCTCCGGCATCGACATGGCGACCGCCGTGCGCAATTGCGTCAAGCTGCTTGGCGTGTCGCTCGCCGATGCCTTGCGTTTTGCCTCGCGCGCGCCGGCGGAATTTCTTGGGCTGGGCGATCGTTTTGGCCGCATCGCACCCGCCTATCGCGCCGATATGGTGGCAATCGATCCCACCACGATCCGCGTCCTTGGCACCTACCTCGCCGGCACCTACGAGAGCGCCTAGAGCGCTTTGATCTCTGCCAGCAGCGAATCGGAGATCTGCAATCCTTCTGTTTGCGCTTTTTTCCGCGAAGCCATGCGGCGCGCGCCGGGAAGCCGCGCCCCTTGCTGTTCCTCGATGGATTGCGCCAGCGCCGCAAAACGCGGCAGCGCATTGCCGAACGCGGATGCGTCGATGGCGATGATGAGCTGACCGGTGCCGGGCGGCGCGCCGTCGGCATCCAGAAACGACGACGCTTCACCGGCGAAATTGGCGCCGGTCAAACCCGCCGCCAGCAATTCCACCATCAGCGCCAGCGCCGTTCCCTTGGCATCGCCGAGCGGCACCATGGTGCCCGCGATCGCCGCCTTCGCATCGGTCGTCGGCTTTCCATTGGTGTCCAGCGCCCACCCCTCGGGAATGGACTCGTTCCTCTGGATCGCGCTGAGGATGTGGCCGCGCGCCACTTTCGACAGCGACAGGTCCACGACAATCGGCGGGCGGCCGGGAAGGGGGCACGCAAAGGCGATGGGGTCCGTGCCGAACACCGCGCGCGTGCCGCCCCATGGCGCCATCGCGGCGGGCGCGTTGGCGAAAAACAGCGCGACCATTCCCGCCTCGGCCAGCCGCTCCACCTGATGGCCCGCGACGCCGACATGATGCGAGCGCCGGATGCCAGCCGCGGCGATGCCGAATTCGCGCGCCATCCCTGGCAGCAGCGCCACCGCGCGGTTCATCGCCGGATAGGCGAAGCCGTGTTTGGCATCGATGGCGATGAGCGCGGGGCGGGGTTGCTCCACGGAAGGCACCGCGAAGCCGTCGACTTTTCCGACCCTCGCCTGCGCGGCATACATGGGAACGCGCAACAGACCATGGCTCTTCAATCCATCGGCTTCGGCGAGCACCAGCGCATGCGCGACGATGCTCGCATTCTCGGCAGCTGTGCGGCAGCGTTGCAGCGCCTGCGCGACCAGCACTCCGGCTTCGGCGAAAGACAACGCCTTCATGCGGCTCAGGCGCTGCGATAGAGCTTGGTCAGCACATATTCGCGGTGGCCCAGCGCCTCGGCGGCGGTC
>DASQIQ010000400.1:0-3381 GCA_035631495.1 Micropepsaceae bacterium | reverse complement strand
TCAGCGACGAGGAATTCCGCGCCAGCGTCGAGGGCAACCAGCTCCGCATCCAGAGGGAGCGAGGCACCACGCTGACCCTGTTCTCGCCGCGCGCTTCGGGCATGGGACACCATGTCGGCGACTTCAAGGTCAGCGAGCAATGGTCGCAGCTGTCCAATGATTGCGTCCACCGCGTCTGCAATT
The DNA here is from genome assembly GCA_035631495.1 of Micropepsaceae bacterium. Taxonomy (GTDB): domain Bacteria; phylum Pseudomonadota; class Alphaproteobacteria; order Micropepsales; family Micropepsaceae; genus CAIYRG01. Next base: position 3,198 of record DASQIQ010000400.1, on the reverse strand, counting down.
TGTTCCCGGACAATTTCATTGGCGTTTGCCAATTGCCGCAGAGCCCGGGGGTTCCGGTGGAAACCTGCATCCCGGAGCTTGAACGCTGCATCAATGAGCTGGGCTTCGTCGGCTGCAATCTCAACCCCGATCCCTCGGGCGGGAACTGGACCGCGCCGCCGCTGACGGATCGCTACTGGTATCCGCTCTACGAAAAGCTGTGCGAGCTCAGAGTGCCCGCGATGGTGCATGTCAGCATGTCGTGCAATCCCAATTTTCACACCACCGGCGCGCATTACATCAATGCCGATACGACGGCGTTCATGCAGTTCATCCAGACCGATCTCTTCAAGGATTTTCCTGACTTAAAACTCATTGTTCCTCATGGCGGCGGCGCGGCGCCCTATCATTGGGGCCGCTATCGGGGCTTGGCACAAAACCTGAACCGGCCGCCGCTGGATGAGATGATGCGCAACAATGTCTTCTTCGATACCTGCGTCTATCACCAGCCCGGCATCGACCTGCTCGCCAAGCTGATCTCCGTCGATAACATCCTTTTTGCCTCAGAGATGCTGGGCGCGGTAAAGGGCGATGATCCGACCACCGGCAAGCCCTATGACGACACCAGGCGTTATGTCGACGCGCTCCCTCTCTCCGCCGCCGACAAGCAGAAGATCTTCGAGGGCAACGCCCGCAAGGTCTATCCGCGTTTGGGTCCTAAGCTCGACCGCATCGCGGCGCGGAAATAAGCATGCGCCTTGCGCGCCAGCTCTGGTTTCAGGTGCTCGTTGCCATGGTGCTGGGTGCGGCGCTGGGCTATGCGCGGCCCGATCTCGGCGCGCGCATGCAGCCGCTCGGGGACGCGTTCATCAACCTCATCCGCATGATCATCGCGCCGGTGATCTTCTGCACCGTGGTGCATGGCGTCGCTTCAATGAACGACATGAAGCGTGTGGGTCGCGTCGCCATCAAGGCGCTCATCTGGTTCGAGGGGATCACGCTCAGCGCGCTCGTCTTCGCGCTGGTTGCGGTTAATCTCTGGCAACCGGGCGCCGGCATGAACGTCGATCCGGCATCGCTCGATGCGAGCTCCGTCCGTACCTACACCAGTGCTGCGCAGAATCAGACTTTCGCGGATTATTTGCTGCACATCATTCCGAACAGTTTCATTTCGCCTTTCGTGCAGGGCGATGTGCTGCAGGTGTTATTCGTTTCCGTGCTTTTTGCCTTTGCTTTGGCCTTGACCGGCGAGCCCGCCCGCCCGGTGCTCGACATCATCGGACGCCTGTCGCAGATATTTTTCCGCATTGTCGGACTCATCATGTGGGTTGCCCCGTTGGGCGCGTTCGGTGCCATCGCTTTCACCGTAGGACGGTTCGGCGCAACGTCGCTGCTTTCGCTCGGCGCCCTCATTGTCGAGTTCTACGTCGTCTGTCTGCTCTTCGTGTTCCTGGTGTTGGGCGGCGTGGCGCGACTGATGGGCGTCAGCATCGTGCGCCTGCTCTATTACATCCGCGAGGAACTGCTCATCGTTGCCGCCACCACCTCGTCGGAAACCGTGCTGCCGCGCCTCGTGCAAAAGCTCCAGGATTTGGGCTGCGAGGAATCGGTCGTCGGCCTGGTGATACCGACTGGCTATTCCTTCAACCTCGACGGCACCTGCCTATATCTCGCGACGGCCGCGGTTTTTCTCGCCCAGGCGACCAACACGCCGCTCAGTTTCGGGCAGCAGCTTGTGCTCATCGCGGTGGCGCTCCTCACGTCCAAAGGGGCCGCAGGCGTGGCAGGCGCGGCCTTCGTGGTCTTGGCCGGCACGCTCGCGTCGGTCGGCACGGTTCCAGTCGCCAGCGTCGCGCTGGTCCTTGGCATCCACAGGCTGTTGGCCGAGGCTTTGACCTTCGTCAATGTGGTAGGCAATTGCATTGCCACCATCGTGGTCGCCAAATGGGACCATGCGCTGGATAGCGAAACGATGTATGCGCAGATCGGCGCGGGTGGCTTGCGGGCGGTTCCGGCCGCAAAACCGGCCGAATGAGCCCGACGGAGAGCATGTTGAACAAAAACACCAATCCGCCTTACATCCCCTTTCATCCCAATCCGTCGAAGCCTCGCTTCGTGCCGCCGGCCGGCGCGGTGGACGCGCATTGCCACGTCTTCGGGCCGGCCGCCAAATTCCCCTATGCGCCGGAGCGCAAATACACGCCCGTCGATGCGCCCAAGGAAAGGCTTTTCGCGCTGCGCGACTTCCTGGGTTTCGACAAGAACGTGATCGTCCAGGCGAGCTGCCATGGCACAGACAATGCCGCGCTCCTTGATGCTCTGACCCACTCCAACGACAAGGCCCGTGGCGTTGCGGTCATTGGTGAAGACATTTCCGATCGCGATCTCAAAGCCATGGATCAGGCCGGCGTGCGGGGCGTGCGCTTCAACTTCGTCAAGCGGCTGGTTGATTTTACGCCGCGCGATGTTTTGGAGAGTATCGCCGCGCGCATCGCTCCCCTGGGCTGGCACATCGTGGTCTATTTCGAGATGCAAGATCTGCCGGAGCTCGAATCCTTCTTCACCTCATTGCCGACCACCGTCGTCGTCGATCACATGGGGCGGCCTGACGTGAAAAAGGGCGTCGCGCATCCCGAATTCCAACGTTATCTGCGCCTTTTGGACAAGCACGACAACATCTGGAGCAAAGTCTCTTGCCCGGAGCGCCTGACAATAGCCGGCGCACCCTATGACGACGTTGTGCCGTTCGCGCGCGCATTGGTCGAAGGCTTCCCGGATCGCGTGTTGTGGGGCACGGATTGGCCGCATCCCAACATGCCGGTGGAAGCGCCCGACGACGGCGTTCTCGTCGATGTGATCCCGAAGATCGCCGGAACCCCGGCGCTGCAAAAGGCGCTGCTGGTCGACAATCCGATGCGGCTATATTGGGCCTGAAGGAGACCCACGATGGCGCTTCCCAGCGACTATGACGATATTCCCGGCACTGTGGTGTTCGACGCCCAAAAGGCACGGCAGGGCTATCACCTCAACATGTTCTGCATGTCACTGATGAAGCCGGAGAACCGCGCAGCCTTCAAGGCGAACGAGCGCGCCTATCTCGACAAATGGCCGATGACCGAGGAGCAGAAACAGATGGTCCTCAAGCGCGATTGGAACGGCATGTTGCAGCTTGGCGGCAACATCTATTTTACTTCCAAGATCGCCGCGACCGACGGGCTC
>DASQIQ010000399.1:0-4482 GCA_035631495.1 Micropepsaceae bacterium | reverse complement strand
AAGTGGGCGAGGTTCTCGAAACCGGCGGCTTCATGGGCTCGCTCGCATCGGGCGGCTTGAAGATGGCCGACCGTGCTTCCACCGCGTGGACGACCGCGACGGCGGAAACCGCTCTCGATGCTCATTGGTCGCTGAAGGGCGCGTTCACCATCGCGGCCACCGGAACGACGCATCCCGAAGCGAGCCTCATCACCTCGATCGGACCAGTATACGCGACGAGTTTTGCGTTTGGCCTTGCGGGGACAAATCTCTTCCGCGATGGCGACGTGCTGAGCTTCACCGCCGGCCAGCCTTTGCGCGCCGAGCAGGGAAGTCTCACGCTCACGACGGGAACCGGCCGCAACTGGAGCACGGGCGGTGTCGTTTTTGGTGAGCAACGGGCATCGCTCCTGCCATCGGGCCGCGAGTTCGATTTCGAAACCGGTTATCGTTTTTCGCTGGAGGGATGGAACGCGGGGGCGAATGTCGCCTATGCGGTCGATCCCGACCATATAAGGAACAAGAATGCGGTGCTGGCGCTGTTCACGCTCTCGCGGGCCTTTTAAAGGATAGCTCCCGCGCTAGCCCGCCGCCGGATTGTAGTCGCCGCCGCCGATCACGAGGTTGATCACCTTCTCTTCGGTGTAGCTCAGCAGCTCGCTGATGCCTTCCTCGCGCCCGATCCCGGAATTCTTGAAGCCGCCATACGGCACGCCGCGATAATGCTGGCCGACGCCGTTGACCCAGACATAGCCGGCCTGAACGGCTTGGGCGACGCGCAGCGCGCGGTTGATGTCGTTGGTCCACACCGCCGCGGTGAGACCGAGCTCGATCGCATTGGCCATTGCAAGCGCATCGGCTTCGTCGCGGAATTTGAAGATCGACATCACCGGACCGAACACTTCCTCCTTGGCGAGGCGCATCGACATATTCATGTCGCCGAACACCGTCGGCTCGACCCAGAAGCCACGTTTGAACTCATCGCCTTTGGGAATGCCCCCGCCATGCAGCAGCTTCCCGCCTTCGCTCCTCCCAAGATCGATGTATGAGAGCACCTTCTTGTACTGCGCCTTGTTGTTGATCGGGCCCATATTGGTTTGCGGGTCCAGCGGGTGGCCGACCTTGATCTTGCGCACACGCTCCAGAATGCGCTCGACGACGGAATCGTGAATCGATTCATGCAGCAGGATGCGGCTCATGGAGCCGCAGGATTGGCCCTGCCAGCCGAAATTCATACCGCCCACGGCGCAGGCGGCGACCTTGTCGAGGTCGGCATCCTCAAACGCGATCAGCGGATTCTTGCCGCCCAATTCGAGCGTCACATGTTTCACCGCGGTTTCCGCGGCGGCCTTCTGGATTGCCATGCCCGATGCGGGCTGACCGATGAAGGCGATGCGCTTCACGCGCGGATGGCGCACCAAAGCTTCGCCGGTTTCGCGCGCGCCCGTCACGATGTTGACGACGCCCGGCGGCAGAATCGCAATGCAGATTTCGCCCAGAATAGATGCCGAGAGCGGGCTTTGCTCGGAGGGCTTCACCACCATCGTATTGCCCGAAATGATCGCGGGCGCGATGCGCGACGCCGCGAAGCCGATCGGATGATTGAACGGAATGATGCGGCCGACCACGCCATAAGGCTGGCGGATGCTCATGTGGATGTTGCCCGGCGTCGCAGGCACGGTTTCGCCCTTGATCTCATAGGCGAGCCCGGCCGCGAAGCGCATGCGGTCGACGGCGGTGTTCACGTCGCGGCGCATCGGCCCGATGGTGTTGCCGGTGTCGAGCGATTCGATGCGGGCGATTTCCTCGGTGCGCGCGAGAATCGCATCGCCGAGCTTGTGGATGAAGGCGGCGCGCTGCGCCATGGAAAGGGCGGCCCAGGCGGGTTGCGCCTTTTCCGCCGCTTCGACGGCAGCGGCCATGTCCGCGGCCGAACCCATCGGCACGCGGCCCAATGGCGATTCATCGGCCGGGTTGATGGATTCGAGCCAGGCGCCGTCCTTGCTTTCGACCAGCTCGCCGCCGATCAGCATACGGCCGGTCATATAGGCCTCTTTTGCATTCGTCCCGTGCATGACGCCCTCCGACGATTTCACGTGTCGCTTTCGCAATAACTCAAAGGCCGGCAAGCCGCGCGGCTTGCCGGCCTCGTGCATCGCGTCAAATCAATTGGCGCCGCCCGCGGTGGCTTTCGTACGTTCCGCTTCCAGGCCGCGTTTGATCCGATCCTGGGCTTCGGCGATGTTCTGCTTCCACGACGCGGGATCCACGAACGGATTGGGATCACCCGCTTTGCGCGCCTGCAATTTCGGGAAGCGCTCGAAGAGCGAACCGTTGGGATAATCGGTTCCGGGATTCCAGCCATGATTGGGCAGGTACACTTCGATGCCCTGAATCTTCGCCACGCGAGCGGAACTTATGACCGCTTGCTCGAAGCCCTTGACGCCGTCGCGCCCACCGAGACCACCTGAGTAAAACGCTTTATGCGGCACGCCATTGTCGAAGACGGTGAACTCGGCCGACATCACGCCAGGCGTGTGGCCCGGCGTCTTGTAAAGTTTCAGCGTCGTATCACCGAGCGTGAGCGTGTCGCCGTCCTTGATCACGCGATCGCGCTTGGGCGCGCGCGGCGGCGGGGCGCCATTGCGTCCCGGGCGCGATGCCACCTGCTCGATCATCTGCCAATCTTCTTCCGTCGCATAAACCGGCGCGCCGGTCAGCTCATGCATCCGGTCGATGCCGCCCCAATGGTCGATGTGACCGTGGCTGATCAGGATGTATTTGATGTCCTTCAGGTCGGTGCCGGTCTTCTTGATGCTGTCGATCACATGCGTGACCATATCGGGTTCTTCCGACGCATCGATCAGAATGGCGCCCGCCGAGGTCTTGATCAAATAGCAAGAGACATAGCCCGGCCCGACATACCAGAGATTGTCGAACATCTTGACCGGCGGCACCTTCTGGAAATCGACCGCTTCTTTGCCGCGCTCGCGATAGGCCTGGCTGATGGGACTCGTTCCCGCCGGCGCAGCGAAACCCGGATTGAACAGAAAGGCGGCAGCCAGAGCAGCCGTCGCAAGCAGAATGACGCGTTTGGTCGATGTCATGATCCCTCCCATGGCACGCGCGAATGTGATGCCGTCGCCGCCAGTGTAGTTCAGCGCCACCCCACTGGGAAAGGCCAAGAAATTGGCTCTATGACGCGCCGGCCGCGTCCAGTTTGGCGATTTCGGCCGCGGAAAGTCTCAGCTCCGCCGCGGCGGAGAAATCCTTGAGCTGGTCAACACTGGTGGCGCTGGCAATCGGCGCGGTGATTGAGGGCCGCGCAATAAGCCAGGCCAGCGCCACGGCGGCAGGCTTCACGCGATGGGCGGCGGCGACCTCGTCCAAGGCCGCGAGAATCTTCTTTCCCTTCGGGTTCAGGAAATCCGCCATGCGGCTGCCACGTTGACTCTTTCCGAAATCGGCGGGCGAGCGGTATTTGCCGGTGAGAAACCCGCTGGCCAAACCGTAATAGGGAATGACGCCGATATTTTCTTTCAGGCAGAGCTGTTCCAGTTCGCCTTCGAAATCGTCGCGGTCGTAAAGATTGAACCGCGGCTGCAGACATTCATAGCGCGGCAGCCCTTGCGCGCTGGCGGTCTCGAGGGATTCCCTGAGACGCGCCGCGGTGAAATTGGAAGCACCGATGGCACGAACCTTCCCCTCGCGGATCAGCTCGGCATAGGTTTCCATCGTTTCCTGCATGGGAACTGAATCGTCGTCGCGATGGGATTGGTAAAGATCGATGGTTTCGATTCCCAGCCGCTTCAGCGATTCCTCGACTTCCGCTTTGATGTACCGGCGCGAAAGACCCTTCTTATTGGGCCCCATCTCGTGGCCCACTTTGGTTAAGATCAAGACGCGTTCGCGCCGCCCGCCGCCTTGCTTCAACCAATTGCCGATGATGGTTTCGGATTCGCCGCCCTTATTGCCTGGAATCCAGCGCGAATAGGTGTCGGCGGTGTCGATCGAATTGAACCCCGCATCGACAAAGGCATCCAGGATCTTGAACGCGTTGGTTTCGTTTACGGTCCAGCCCAGCACTTTGCCGCCGAAAACGATGGGGGCAGTCTTGAGCGGGGACCGTCCAATCCGGCGCATTTCCATGTCACTCTCCATTCAGAACTCGCCAGCACTCTGCAGCGCCGGCGCATCTTCCGGCAAGACGAAGATCGGGGCCTTGCCAACGCGGCTGGAGTATGATTGTTCCTTGAAAACATCATACCGGCGGAGGCCCCATGCAGCGCGCCACCATCACCCTGGACGACGAGTTCGTGGCCGAGCTCGATTCCATGATTTCGCGGCGCGGCTACCAGAACCGCTCGGAGGCGATCCGCGATCTTGCGCGCGCCGGCATGCGCCAGGCGGCCGAAGGATCGCAGGAGTCCGGGGACTGCATCGCCGCTCTTGTCTATGTCTACGACCATGAATCGCGCGATCTTTCCAAGCGCCTGACCCATT
>DASQIQ010000398.1:0-10331 GCA_035631495.1 Micropepsaceae bacterium | reverse complement strand
GCTTCTAAGGGATTCCATTCCTCGATATTGACGATGACCCACACGGCCATTCTTGCGTCGCCGGGCAATGTAAGGCGTGGGCGATTTGAGATCGGAGAATAGGCGATACGATCTGTCGGCAGCATGTGCGTCATGGTTCAGGAAGCCCTGTGGTAACGGCGTTGCACAGTTTCGCCAGATTGGGCGACGTGAAGCATGGCGACCCCGACACGATTCGAACGTGCGACCTACAGATTAGGAATCTGCCGCTCTATCCTGCTGAGCTACGGGGTCTAGAAGGGTTTTTCGTTACTAGGCTATCTCGTTGTCTCGCCATTGTCTCGGTCGTGTTCTCGGCCCAAAAGCCTTGGCTGGAGTTTACCCAGAAAGCCGATGCCGAAAAAGACCATCGAGTGGATCGAGGACGAGGCACGGGATGTCGTTTGAGGGGCGATGCACCAATCGCTCCTCTCATTCCTGGCGCTGCTTCAAACTTAGGATGTAGGCCGCGAGATCATCGCTTTGCTGCGCCGTAAGAAGCAGGTTGGGCATCGATGGATGTGGCGATTGAAACCACACCTGGAGCGCCATCTCGTTCATACCGGGTGCGTCGGCGACCACCTGGAAGGCCGGCGCCCTTTGATGCGGCGATACGCGCTCTCCTTTGCGGACGGCATGGCACTCCGAGCACACTTGGTTGGCGTAAGCAAAGCCCGGGTTTGTATCGCGCACCTTCTGTGTTGCACCTGCCTGCGAAGCGACCGCCAATGCAATGCCGATAACGTAATACTTAAATGCCGATGCCATGATTTACCTCCTGGAACTCGTGCTCACGTCCGGAACATTTGCGTCGCAAATTCAGCATAAATCGTCAGTAGCCATTTTGAGGCAGGTCAATTGCTCCTTTGATTCGCGAGGACGGCGTTTTCACTCTGTGGCGCTCAAGGGCCGGTATGACAGGGCTGCTCCTATAAGAATGCCAGCTCAACCGATCGATGCAAGACAAGCGTCCAATCCTTCCGTCGGGCTTTCGGCGCGGCGTCCTATGGGTGGCGGGAGGCCTCATCGATGGAGAGCCAGCGCGTGCGGTTCACGTCGCGCGCATTGGCCACCCAGCCTTTGACATAAGGCTGAACAATCGTGCGATTGGCGCGGAAATTGCGCGGGATCCAGGCATGGTCGTTCAGCGCGATTTTTTCCGCCTGCAGCAGGATTTGTCCTCGTTTCTCGACATCGCGCTCCTGATCGGCTTTCTCATACAGCGCATCGAACGCGGGATTGCTGTAGCCGCCATAATTCTGCGGGTTCCCGGTGGTCAGGATCATGAGAAAATTGGAAGCATCATTGAAATCGGCGGCCCAAGCGCCGGCGCCGATATCGAAATCGCCCTCGCGCAGCTTGGTGTAGTTCACCTGGGTCTCGGATTGGACGATCTGAACATCGACATAGATCGCGCGCCACATGGCCTGGATCGCGACCGCCGCCCGGCGCGCATCGCCCTGTGACGGTGTGGCATAGGTCGTATGAAGCGGCCGGTCCGGCCCATATCCCGCTTGCCGCATCAGAGTTTGGGCGCGTGTCAGGCGCTCGGCATAGGACAGATCGCGGAAAGGTAGACGCGCGCCGCCGGGATAGTTCGCGATGCCGCGCGGTATGATGCCGTAGGCTGGTTCTTCGCCCAGCCGGTAGATCTTGTTGGTCAACACGTCACGGTCGAAGGCGAGATCGAGCGCCTCGCGCACGCGCACATCGTCAAAGGGTTTGCGCCGCTCGTTGAACACCACATAGTCGATGGCCAGGGTCGGCGTCTGGCGCAAGGCGGCGGGCATATTCGTGCGCAGCCAATCGATCTGATCGGCGGGAAACGGGTTCTGCGTGTCCAACTCGCCGGCGCGAAAACGCTTCAGGGCGCCGGACGCATCTTCGGTCGGATAGAACACCACGCGGTCGATCTGCACGTTTCCCGCATCGAAGAAACGCGGATTCTTGGTCAGCGTCACATGGTCGTTGGGCAGCCGCTCGGCGAGCACATAGGGGCCGTTGGAGACATAGTTGCCGGGCTGCGTCCAGGCTGGGCCCTTTGCCTCGATGACATGGCGCGGCACCGGATAGGTGATGTTGTGCGCGAGCAGCTCGGGCAAATAGGGCGCGGGATGTTCGAGCTCGAGGATGAGCGTGCGAGTCCCTTCTGCCCGCACGCCGAGTTGGGAAGGCGCGAGCTTTCCCTCGGCGACGGCTTTGGCATTTTTGAACGCGTAGAGGATCGCGCCATATTTCCCCGCCGTCTTGGGATCGAGGGTGCGCCGCCAGGCATAGACGAAATCCTCCGCCGTGACCGGAGTCCCGTCCGACCAGAGGGAATCGCGCAAGGTGAAGGTCCACATCTTGCCGTCGGGCGAGACGGCAGCGTTCTCGGCCGCGCCCAGAATCGCATTGCCGCTGGCGTCTTCGGTGAACAGGCCCATCATCATGTCGCCGATGATCCATTGCTCCCACGACGTATCGGCGAGTGCGGGATCCAGGCTCTCGACCTCGGCGCCATTGCCGCGGTGGAGCACCACTTCATGCGCGGACCCGCCCGCGTGTGAAGCTTCGTCATTTGTAGACGAGTTGTTGGAATCGCTGCACGCGGTAGCGATCAGGAGCGCCACGATGGCAAGAGTCGCGCGGAGCGCCATGCCAAAAGTTTCGCGAACCCTCATCTACGCCGCCGGCGAATCATTGCGTCCCAACGCTATCGCCGCGATGTGTTCGCGCCAAGCTTCACGCAATTTATGCGCGAGGAGTTGCCGCGCGGGCGTTTTCGTCAATCGAAAGCCAGCGCGTGCGGTGGATATCGGCGATATTCTTGTCCCAGGCTTTCACATAGGGCCGCACCAGACCGCCGGAAACCGAGAAACTAATCGGAATCCACGCATCATCCTTGAGAGCGATTGCTTCGGCTTGCGCCAGCAATTGGCCTCGCTTCATCAGGTCCAGCTCCACGCTCGCTTCATCCAGCAGCTTCTCATAGTCGTCGTTGTGGTAATGGCCGTAATTGTTGGAGTTGCCCGTCCTCAAAAGGTCGAGGAAGTTTGAAGCGTCGTTGTAATCGCCGATCCAACCCGGATTGGCGATGTCGAAGTCTCCCGTCTGCACGCGGTTGTAGAAAATCGCGGCATCCAACTGGAGAATCTGCGCATCGACATAGATCTGCTTCCACATCTGCTGGACCGCCACGGGTACCCGTCTGGCCGTGGTCGAAGCCGACCGGATCATGAGCGATGTTCTTAAGAGATTGTCGGGGCCGTAGCCCGCCTCGCGCATCAATTGCTGGGCGCGTTTGAGCCGTTCGGGAAACGGCATGGATTTGAAGCCCAGGAACACACCGCCGGGATAATTCGCGATGCCGGGCGGCACGATGGAATAGGCCGGCGGCTCGCCCACCTTGTCGATCCTGTTCACGATGGTTTCGCGGTCCACCGCCAGGCTCAGCGCCTCGCGAACGCGCACATCCTCGAAAGGCTTTCGGGTTTGATTAGCCGTGAGATATTCGGTCGCAAGGATCGGGTCCAAATGGAGAGTTTCGGGCATGTTCGCCCGCAGCCAGTCGATCTGAGGGGCGGGCAGGCGGTCTTGCACATCGAGCTCGCCGGCGCGAAATCGTTTCAGCGCCGCCTCGTAATCCGTCGTCGGATAAAATATCGCCCGATCGATCTTTACGTTTGCGGCGTCGTAGAATTTCGGGTTCTTCACCAGAGTGATGTGGTCGTTCGGATTCCACTCCGTCAGCACATAAGGTCCATTGCCGATATAGGCCCCGGACTTCGTCCAGGCATCACCCTTGGCCTCCACCACATGGCTCGGCACCGGATAGGTGGTCATGTGGGTCATGAATTGCAGCAGGAATGGGACTGGGTGCTCCAGCTCCACGATCAGGGTCTTGTCGTCGGACGATTTTGCCCCGAGCGCCGTACCGGGCATTTTACCGGTGTTCACGGCTTCGGCGTTCTTGATGAGATAGAGAAAATACGCGTAGGTCGAAGCCGTTTTGGGATCGAGAATGCGGCGCCAGGCATAAAGGAAATCCTGCGCCGTCACCGGCTGGCCGTCCGACCATTGATGGTCTCGCAAATGGAAGGTCCAGGTCTTGCCGTCTTCGGATTCCTCCCAGCGTTCCGCGGCGCCGGGAATGGGATTGCCATCGGCATCTTCCGTCGTAAGCCCAACGAGCAGATCGCCGATGATATTTGCTTCCCAATTTCCTTGGGCATGGTGGGGATCAAGGCTCAAAGGCTCGGCGGCGTTGCCGCGATTGAGGACCACTTCGTCGGGACGCCCTGCCGCTGCCGGTCCGCTTTGGGCTTGCTGCGTTGTCTCGTTTTGGCCGCAGGCCGCAAGCAAGGCCGCCCCGCCTACGGAGGTCAGAAAGGCGCGCCTTGTCGGGTTTCCGATCATGTCTTCCTGTCACTCGTTCTGTCGGAAGAGACGTTACAACGGCGAGACGGCATTTTCCAAAAACAGCCAGTGTGGCGAATCCGAAATTCGCAAGCGCTTGGGCAATGCTCTGGGCGATTTTCGGATTCAAAGCCACACTAGCAATTTATTGGGTCTAGTGTGGTTTTCGGATTTGAAGTTCCTAAATGCGAGTTCCATCCAGATATTAGGAACTTCAAATCCACCACACTAGCGGCTACACGGGGGCGTGTTCGGCGACGAAATGGGCAGGTGCGACTTCGATCAGGCGCGGCTTGTACTGCTCGGCGTCGGGATCGTCGATGCGCTTGGATTTGAGGAACATCAGCGCCGAACGCGTGTCCAAGGGCGAGGGCAGTTCGGGCGGGAGCAGGCGGCGGGGCTTGGCACGCTCAAGCTTCGGGTCGGGAATGGGGACGGCGGAGATCAGCGCCTTGGTATAGGGGTGGCGCGGGTCCTGATAGATGTCGTCGCGCGAGGCAAGCTCCACCACGCGGCCCAGATACAGCACCATCACCCGGTGCGACACTTGGCGCACCACGGAAAGGTCATGACTGATGAAAATCAGGGACATGCCGAATTCCGCCTGCAAAGCGAGGATGAGGTCGATGATCTGGGCCTGGATGGAAACATCGAGCGCGCTGACCGCCTCGTCGCAGATGATCAGTTTGGGGCGCAGGATCATGGCGCGCGCCACGCCCACGCGCTGATTCTGGCCGCCGGAGAATTCATGCGGGTAACGGTTGATCCAGGCTGGATCGAGACCGACCTTGTCCATGATTTCGGCGACGCGCGCGTTCACTTCACGGCGCGTCAATTGCGGCTCGAGCGATTGTAACGGTTCGGCGATGCTCTGGCCGATGGTCATGCGCGGGTCCAGGCTCGCGAGCGGATCCTGAAAGACGATCTGGAATTCCTTGCGCAAATAGCGGATCTCGCGCTCCGTGGCATCGCCGAGATTGCGGCCTGCCCAGACGACGCGCCCGGCGGTCTTGGGGAGAAGCCGCAGGATGGCGCGTGCGAGTGTCGATTTTCCGCAGCCGGATTCGCCGACGACGCCCAGCGTTTCGCCTTCCTTCAGCGTGAAGCTGACGCCATCGACCGCCCGCAGCGGCTTGTATTTGGGAAGAATGGTGCCGCTCATGCGGACCGGAAAATGCACCTTCAAATCATCGACGGTGAGCAGCGTGGGAGCGTTATCCCCCGCAGGCGATGGCTTTAGCGCGATATGACCCGGACGGTTCGGCTTGTCGATGCGCGGCATGGCGTCGAGCAGCATGCGTGTGTAGGGATGCTTGGGACGGTAGAAAATCTCTTCGGCAGGCCCTGCCTCCACGAATTCGCCGTAGCGCATGACCTGAACGCGGTCGCAGATGGCGGCGATGACGCCCATGTCGTGGCTGATCAGCACGACCGAGGTGTTCAGCTCCTTGCGCAAATCGCGCATGATGTCGAGGATCTGCGCCTGCACCGTGACGTCGAGCGCGGTGGTGGGCTCGTCGGCGATCAAAAGGTCAGGGCCGCAGGCCGTCGCCATGGCGATCATGATGCGCTGGCGCATCCCGCCGGACAGCTCATGCGGATATTGCCGCATCCGGCGTTTGGCCTCGGGAATACGCACCAGCTCCAGAGTCTCAATCGCGCGCTGCGCCGCCTGTTCGCCGCTCATTCCCTTGTGCGCGCGCAAGGTTTCCATGATCTGATCGCCCACGCGCATATGCGGCGTCAACGAGGTCAAGGGGTCCTGGAAGATCATGGTGATCTTCGAACCGCGGATCCGGTTCAGCCGGGATTCGGGCGCGCCGATGAGCTCCTGGCCGCGATAGGTTACGCTCCCCGTCGCCTTCCCGTTGCCGGCGAGCAAGCCCACGGCGCTCAGGAACAGCTGACTCTTGCCTGAACCGGATTCGCCCACCACGCCGAGGCATTCGCCTTCGCCGATTTCGAAGCCGACATTCTTGACCGCATGGACTTCGCCGTCATGCGTCGCGAAACGCACATCCAGATTGTTCACCGCAAGAACGGCATCGGTCATCTGTTAGCGGTCCTTGGGATCGAGCGCGTCGCGCAAGCCATCGCCGATGAAATTGAAGGAAAACAGCGTAACCGCCATGAAGACGGCGGGGAAAATCAGGGTCCACGGTGCGGTTTCCATGGTCGCGGCCCCATCGGAAATCAGCACGCCCCAGGAGGTGAAGGGCTCGCGGATGCCCAGGCCCAGGAAGGACAGGAAGCTTTCGGCAAGGATCACGCCTGGAATGGTCAGGGTGACATAGACGATCACCGGACCGACCACATTGGGAATAATGTGGCGGCTGATGATTCCGAATGTTCCGACGCCGCCTGCGCGCGCGGCCTCGACGAACTCCTTCTGCTTGGTGGAGAGCGTCTGTCCGCGCACGATTCGCGCCATGGTAAGCCAGGAGACCGCACCGATGGCGACAAAGAGCAGGATGAAATTCTGGTTGAAGATCACCATCAGGATGATGACGAAGAAGATGAAAGGAAGCGAATAGAGGATGTCCACGGTCCGCATCATCACGGCGTCTACGCGTCCGCCAATGAATCCCGCGGCGGCTCCATACAGCACGCCGATCATCAGGCTGACGAAGGTGGCAACGATACCGACGGCAAGCGAGACGCGCGCGCCATAGAGCACCCGCACGAAGAGATCGCGTCCCACGATGTCCGTGCCGAACCAATGCGCGCCTCCTGCATAACAAAGGCCGCTGGCAGCCGGCCACCAATCCGGCGCGCATGAGATCACGTTGTAATCGATGTCGCTGAATGCATAAGGCGAGAGGAACGGCGCGAAGAGCGCCATCGATGCGATGAACGCCAGGAGAACCATGCCCAGGACCGCGGCCTTGTTACGAAACAGACGGCGGCGCGCATCCGCGAGCAGGCTGCGCCCCTTTACGGCCTGGGCTTTCATCATCAATTCTGCGTCCGGATGCGTGACGGCGCGGCGCGGTATCATCCATACCTCACGCGCGGATCGAGCACGGCGTAGAGAAGATCGGCGATGAGATTCATGCCGATAATCAAGGCAGCGTAGAAAATCGTCACCCCCATCACCAGCGTATAATCGCGGTTAAGCGCAGCCTGCACGAAATAACGGCCGATGCCGGGAAGCCCGAAAATCTGTTCGACCACGAGCGAGCCGCTGACGATGTCGGCGATGGCCGGACCCAGATAACTCACGAGCGGTAAGAGCCCCGCATGCAGCGCGTGATGGGTGATGATCCGTCGCGTCGGCAAGCCCTTGGCCCGCGCGGTGCGGATGAAATTCGAGCGCAGCACTTCGACCATGCTGCCGCGCGTCAGTCTTGCGATGACCGCAATGGGCCCGAGCGAGAGCACGATCACCGGAAGGATGATGTTGCGGGTCGCACCATTGTTCCACCCGCCCACGGGGAGCGAAATATCGAGCCCGAACAGATGCACGCCATAGATGCCGAACACCAATTGCAGCAATGGCGCCGTGACGAAGGCGGGGATGGTGATGCCGATCATGGCCAGCGTCATCACCGAATAATCGGGGGAGCGGTTCTGCTTGAGCGCGGCCAGAATACCGAGCGTGGTTCCGACCGCCAGAGCGAGCGTAATCGCCAGAAGTCCCAATTTCAGACTGACCGGAAATCCGTTGGCGATGAGCTGGCTTACGGTGAAATCCCTGATCTTGTAGGACGGCCCGAAATCGCCGCGCACCAATTTGCCGAGATAGATCAAATATTGCTGATAGACAGGCTTATCGAGGTCATAGGCGGCAGCGATATTCTTGGCGATTTCCGGAGGCAGCCGGCGCTCTGTGTCGAACGGCCCGCCCGGTGCCAGCCGCATCATGAAAAAGGCAAGCGTGATGATGATGAAGAGCGTCGGAATGGCGCCCAGAATTCGCTTAATCGCGTAAGACAGCATGGGACGGATGATGCTCCCGGTAGCCCGTCATTCGGGACCTAATCTGTCGAGCGGGCTCATCAAAGGCAAGGCGGACAGGGTCCCGGACCCTGATCTGCGTCAGCTCTTCCGCCAGGCCGCCCACCGCGCTTCGAGCTCGGCGCCGTGTTTCGCCCACCAATCGGGGTCGACGGCGAGCGCACGGCCGAAATTCTGCCTGGCGGTTGGCAGGCTGGGACGCATGTCGGCATTCGTTTCCGGAT
The DNA here is from genome assembly GCA_035631495.1 of Micropepsaceae bacterium. Lineage (GTDB taxonomy): Bacteria > Pseudomonadota > Alphaproteobacteria > Micropepsales > Micropepsaceae > CAIYRG01. The sequence continues at coordinate 1,734 of DASQIQ010000398.1, read as the reverse complement.
TGGGCCGAACGAGCACAAGCGATGAAAGCCGGGCCGGGCCATAGGGGAGGTAGCGCGCTTGCTCGGCGAGGGACATCGGTCCCGTGGCAAAGCGGATGAAATCGAGCGCCTGCTTCTTCTTGGCGTCGCCCTTGGGAATCCCGAACACTTCGAGTTGATAAAGTTGACCATCCCAAATCGTGCGAATCTTCGGTTCCGGGTCGATGCTGAAGACACGCGCGTTCAGGGCGGTCGTCATGATCACCTTGCCTTGAGCCAACATCTCGGCGGGCTCGCCCGGACGACGCCACCACTGGATGGAAGTTTTGATCGTATCGAGCTTGGCAAAAGCGTGAGCCACGCCCCCCTCCGTGGCGAGCACCGAATAAACCTGCCAAGGCGGCACGCCATCGGCCATGAGCGCCAGTTCCAGATTGAATTTTGGGCCGTCGCGCAAACCCCGCCGTCCGGGAAAGCGTGCCGCATCGAAAAAATCAGTGAGTTTTGACGGCGCGGCGTCGTGAAAACTCGCGGAATCAAACGCAATGACCTGGCTGTAAACCATGCTGCCCACCCAGCACGGGCCGAGCGCCCCGGGCACAAAATCGCGCCGCGCCGCCTGCCCGTTGGCGCCAGGCGGCAACTCGAGGCCGTCGAGCCTTTCGAGCAGTCCCTGCCGGCAAGCCGAGGCGGCGTCCTCCAGCTCCAGATCGACAACGTCCCATTCGACGTCTCCCGAAGCAACCTGAGCGGAGATTTCCTTCAGCCCGCCGCTGTAATTGGCGACCCTCACGTCGACATGCGTTTTATCTGTGTAAGGATGAAACAGCGCAAGAGTCTGCGCGCGCCCGTAAGTATCCCCCCAGCTGACGACGGTAATGGATTCAGGCGCCCGGAGCAGCCAATAAAGACCCGCACCAAGGAGAATGCAGACTGCCAGCATTGCGGCGAGCCAGCGCGGAACCTTCATGGGCAAACCGCTATTTGTTGGGCCGCTTCTCGGTACCCAGAATCGATTTCAGAGACAAGCCCGGTCTGGTCAGAACATCGAGCGGCATGGTGGCTCCGTCGCCCAATTTTTGCACAATGCTCTTGGCGAGGTTGCGCACGTCCGGCCCATAGGAGGGCTTGTCCCAAGGGCCTTTCACGTAAAAGGGTGCGCCGATATCGGCGAGCCGCAGCATCGGAATGCCCTTGGCCGCTTTCGGCTCGAAATGAAATTCCAACGTGCGTGCGGAAAGGTCCACGGTGCCGTGACCATTCATTTGCACGGCGGAGCTGGCGAGTAGGATGTCGTCGCTTTGCATAATTCCGTTGTGAATGGTGAAGCTCGCGCCCAGTCCTACGAACGGCGTTTTCGCGCCCGCGCCCGTTACATCGCCCAGAACCTCCCCGGTCAGAACGGTTTGAACAACGCGGCCCACCGCGGCAAGATCGACGCCGCTGATATTGCCGTCGGCAACGCGAACCTCGCCCTTGCCGTTGAGGTCTTTCACGATCGCCTTGACGGTTTCGCCGCGCGAGGTGAGGTCGAACTTCACCGTGCCGGTGCCGGTGATCCTGTTGACCCCCATCATCTCTACCAGGAAAGGCTGCATCTTGATCTTGGCGATATCGAGTTCTTGGTGGAGGCTCAGCGTATCGCCACTGGCATCCACGGTCAGGCTTCCTTTGCCGCTTCCGCCATAGGCGCTGATGCTGGTCATATCGGCCTTGAGCACGCCCCCGTTCAGCGTGACCTTGATGATGGCCTGG
>DASQIQ010000397.1:0-6204 GCA_035631495.1 Micropepsaceae bacterium | reverse complement strand
AGGGGAATCCGCTGACCTCACCGTTCTTCGCGCCGTCATGGTTCCCATCGGCGGAGCACCTTGAGCATTCGTACCTGGTCCAAAACTGAACGCGCCGCCAAGAGAACCTTTTTGTGCAATATCGGCGGTGAGTTTCAGCCGATCGGTTTCCGCCTTGAATGCGTCGATGCGGAGCTTTTCCGCATCGAGCGCGCGATCGTTCCGCAGCCTCTGCAATTGGGCCATTAGAAGGGCGAGCTGCTGCTGCAGTTTGGCGACCATCGCACCCGCCTGCCCATCGCCGCCATTCGCCGCCGCTGGCAACAGGGCCTGCAGCCTCTTGGCGATCTCATCCGCTTCCGGCCAATCGAGGTTCTTCGCCAACAGATCGCCCAGCACCGGCGCGGCCGCCGGATAGGCGCGGATCAGCTCGGTCATCTGGCTGGCCGCCTCTTCGCGCCGCGTCGTAAAGGACGGTCCCGTCTCGACGGTCAGATCGTATTTGCCTCGGCCCAGATCATAGACATGCAGGAGCACATTGCCCTGCCCGTCGGGCACGGGAACAGGCACGTTCAGCTTGACTGTCGACACCGCGCTTTGCGGCCCCAGCACCCGGATGATGCGCTCGCCCTTGTACACCAGCGGGATCAGATCGATCAGGATGCGTCCGGCGTGTTCGATCGCGCGGGAAAGGTTGTCGATGAAATGGAACGTCGAGACATCGCCTTCGCGCTGGCGTGCAATGATGGCCCGCCCGCTCGTCTCGTTTGATCGCGCGCCCAGCGAAGGATCGAAAATACCGGTGATCGCCTTCATGTCGTCGGAGGCGTTCAGCGCTTCCTGCAGCGCGCCGGCCGGCAGCGACGCGAAGGGTTGGCGCTGCGGCGGTATCTGCCCGTCATATTCGATGAAGGCGTGACTCTCTGAATTCGCCGTGGCCCATTTTGCGCCGTCCGTCGTGAACGATCCTTTGGGACCGATGAACGGCACGCGCGGCGCCAGAGCGACCAATTCAGTTGATGCTGTGCGCCAGAAATTGAACATGCGTGCGGGGTCCTTGGCGTCGCGTACCAGGGAGCGGAAATAGCGCTTGCCCTCGACATTCACCTCATCGCCATAGACGGGAATGATGGGGATGAACTTGCCCGCCCATTTGTTTTCCTCCAGCACTTCGGCGCCGGTCATGATCCGTTGAGTGACCTTGTGGCCGAGGCTGCTGCGGCTTCCGACGACCGTAACGCCCATCGCGTCGTAGCTTGGCTTATTCTGGATGTAGACCTCTTCCGCGACGACGGACTGATCCGACAGCAAGAGGACCGTTTTCTTGACCGAAGACCGCCTGAAATATTCGGCCACCAGAATGCGGTCGTCGTCGCGCCACGGGTCCTGCAATCTCTCGTAACCGGTGGCGTCCCAATCGGCCTCTTCAGCGCCTTTGTATTTCGTGCGGAACTGGGCCTTGGTCATCAGCTCCGTCACAAAGGCGCTGTTCCAGTCTGAGGAATCCGATTCGGTCGAGTAGGGATCGCCATAAACCGAAAACGGGTTGGCGATGCGCTTGATCACCAGATCCAGATCGAACGTGTCATCGCAGGCATATTCGGTGTTGATGCGGAAATAGCCGAAGCCCATCGTCACCGCGAAATCGAGCGCGGTGTCATAGGCGACATCCGCTCTGGACGTGACTTCGATGTTGCGGATTAGCCCGTCATAAACCTCGGCTGTCTTGGGATCGGCGTTGGAATCCGCCGGATGCACCTTGATCGACGGCTTGTTCTGCCGCGCATCGTTCACCACCTGGCGGATGAAGGGTGGCAGCTTGTTGATCGTCAGGCACGGGCGCCCTTCGAGCTCGCGCTGGCGGCGCACCTTCTCCGGCCATTGATCGGCGAGCCGCGCAAAACGCAGGTCGTCCAACGCCTCGCGGCGATTATCCGCCTCGCGCTCGGCGATCAGCTCGAACGCCTCTTTGGCGTCTTTCAGGATGTCGTCGTCAGCCATCGAAGGTCCAATTCCAAAAAGAGCCGGAGGCTCTGTTATGCGGGATCGCCGCGTCAGCGCGAGCCGGCATGGGACGGGGATGAATGGAAACGGGTGTTAGAGATCTAGCGGGCGTTGTAGGAGCAGCAGATACGGCGCGTGGCCAACGCGAAACCTCAACGAGTTGAACACCCGCTGCACCGGTCGCTGGAATGTATAGGGCTCAAGGTAGTCGCCACAGCATGACCCAAAAAGCGAGCACCAGCCCGCTTGCAAGAAATAACGCAGGCCGAAATCGACTGAGACCGAACCAAATCAGAAAACCGAGTAGGCAATAAACACCGACATTGAACGCGACAACCAGGAAAAACAGGACGAAGTACTGAAATGAGAACCACGGCGTAGTTGCGGTCACCGCCGCAAAAGGTAGTCCACTAGGCCAAACCATCGTGGTTATCAGCAAGCCATAATAGTCGGCACGCGCCGAGTGCATGATTCCGATCCATGTCAAGAATTTGGTAATGGATTCGATCGTGACCGGCACGGCGACGCCCCATTTGGCTGCAATGGAAAGCGCCCGGGAAAGGGTCACGGATAATAATCTCCTGGAGGAAGATCAAGCGGCTTCGTCCCATTGAGGATATCATAAAGCGCGTTTGGAAACCCCGTTACCGGAGCTCGAGCCCCTCCTGCTTTCAACCCTCCTTCACAGAATCCGGCACAGTTTCTTCGATATAGATTGTAGCCACCCGGTTTCGACTTGGTTACGTCGATATAGCGGCGAGCCGCTGCATCTTGCGCGCTGTTCGTATGCATTGTGACCGATCGGTGCGGTTGGCTTAAATCGTCATATTTCACGGCGCCAGGAACATCGGCCCCCATGAGCTCCAGCAACTTCGTCCAGACGTTGTCATCTCTCGGATAAAAGCCTTGCGTCTTATCCGTGTTGATCCCAATTCCCACATGTCCGAATCCATGGACCGCGGCCGGGAAATCATTGAGCGTGATGTCCGCATACTGATCGAGCGGAGCATAACTTCCGAGTAGTGCGCCATTCTGTTGTTGCGGGGGTACTGGCAGCAGACCGTCCCTCAGCCGATCCTGCGAAATCGGTTGAGGCTTGTTCACTCCCGGTCCAGAACTCGGGGACATGAAATCGCTATTGTCGGATGGCGGATAGCTTACCGGCAACAATGGCGGTGGCCGAATCGCAGCGAACAACTCGTCCAGCGACATCGCCTTGGGTGCGAACAGCTCATCGAAGGACCGCGTCATGGAATGTCCTCATTTTTCCGCGTATGGCAATTCGGCCGAGGCTTGCTAGGCACCTCGCGCGTCGCGAAAGATTTCGCCACCCTTACGTGGTGGTGTTGCCCTGGCAGTTGACATACACGCCGCCGGTGACAGCGGTCAGCGTCACCACTTCCATCAGAGTGTTGGCGGTGCCGATCAGCGGTGACTGGAAGATAATGTTGGTGACGGGAAGCGCGGCCGTCTGCAATTTGCCCCGCCATATCACGGTCCCGGCGGCCCCGTCACGAATCGCAAGCTCCGTCACCGCGCTCAGGGCATCGGTAGCGATCTGGCAGGAGTTGACGACGTTTTTCACGCCGGCACCGGCAGCGGCCTTGATGGTCACCGCCGTCGTCGTGTTGACGATGCCATTGGGGCCTGCTGCGGAGGTCCAGTTGTTGAACTCGGAGTAATTCTGGGTGACGAGCGCGTGATTGACACAATTGACCTTTGTATTGCCGAAATTGTCCTCGGTAACCGCGGTATTGGCCGCCGCGTCGCACTGCGCCAGCAATCCAACCGCTTCAACCCCTGTCGGAGCAAAATTGAAATTGGCTGAGACCCCTCTTTGACGGTCCCAGGTGGTATTGTTGAAAACCATGTTGAGGCTCTGCGCGCGCAATGCGTTCGAACCGTTATTGGTCAGCGCATCGGCTGGGTTCGCCACGACGACAAAGCCCACCCCCGACGCATCGAAATTCGCAGTCGGCAGTGGAGTGCTTGGGGATACGGGTACGGGGCTCGTGCGCGACACGCCTGCATCGGTCGTCGTCGTGCCGTTATATTGAATCGCCTGGCCGAACACATTGGCCGCGAACAAGGCCGTGCCGAGCAAGGCAAGACTGGCCATCGAGCGATGCCGCATGATGATTCTCCTTGGTGAATGGGTTCAACTCATCCAACCGCCGGCGCCTTGCGGCGCGCGCGGTGCGGGTTTGCCTGGGGCCGGTGCGGTGATCTCCGGGAACAGCTCGGTGGCCGCCCAAACCAGCGCATCCACTCGGTCGGGCGAATAGCCGTCGGTGCGATGAGCCGCCCGCTCCGGCGTGAACGAGATCATCTGATCTTCCAGAACCGGCAGCGTACCGACGTGATGCACGCGCCCCTGCTCATAAAGCGCCGATATGGGTTCGGCACGCACATACTTACCGCGCGTCGCGTGAACCAGCTTCACCGGGATATCGGCGACGGAGCGAATGACGGCCGATACCATCTCGCCACCCTGATTGCTCTCGGCAATGATCGCGTCGGCCCCATGCTTGCGATAAGCCGCCACGACTTTGCGCGCCCATTCATCGGGGGAGCCGCGCAATGACCAATCCTCCAAAACATACGCCTGATTGTTGGCGGTCATACCGATAACGATGATCCCGGTTTCGTTTGCCGCCTCGCCGGATGATGCCGCCGGATCAACGCCGACCACGATCCGCAGAAGCTGAGGGCTGACCATGACGCGCGCTTCGTCAAGGCTGCGCCGAGACCACAGCGCGCCCGGTATGTCCTCGAGGATTTCGGCATCGAGCTCCTGCCGCCCAAGGCGCGTCCCCCTATAGCGGTCGATGACATTGCGCTGATAGGTGGGCGAGATGTTCGAAAGATTATCCTCCGAACGCCCGCGCGTGACATGCACGCCCGATTGCACCAGCAGCCGGCGAATCAGTGCAATCGGACGGGGTGTCGTCGTGACGATCCAGCGCGGCGCATCGCCAAGCCGCAAGCCAAACATCGCCATATCGAAGACGGCATCGGCGTACCGGTATTTGGCCAATTCGTCGAACCATAAGAAGTCATGTTGCGGCCCGCGAAGCTGGTCGGGTTCTCGCGCGTCGTACAAAGTCGCGATCGCGCCATTGCGCCAAGTGAGGCGTCGCTTGGATGGCTCATAAAGCGGCCGCATCCAGGGGGGCGAACACGCCATTATGCCGCTCTCGCCCTCTACAAGAACATCGCGGCCGTCCGCCGATGTTTCGGCAATCAATCCGATTCGCCTCGAACGACCGGATTCCACTTCGTCGCGGATCGTTTCGGCGCCGACGCGCGTCTTCCCCCACCCTCTCCCTGCGATAATCAGCCAACCGTCCCAACGACCAACGGGGAGAATCTGTGGCGGACGCGCCCAGCGTTTCCAGGCAAAGGCGAGGACCGCCTTTTCTTCTTCGGTCAACTCAGTCTTCAGCTTTTCCAGCTGCGATGGCGTTAGCGATTCGATCCAGCTTCGCGTCAAGGCTTGCGCTGACTGCAACAACAATCTCCATCGGTTTTTCCGCGGTTCCTGCCATCGTCCGGATCGGGTGCCCCGCTCGGTCCAGGATCTTATCGATCGCGGAAATACGCGCGGCCTCCGATTGCGCCTCTACGGACAGGCGAGCCAATTCTCTGATCGCTCCCGGCGCGTAGATCTGAGCGAGGGATTTGATATCGGTTGCGGCGTTGCCGGCCGCTTTGCCGGCCCTTGTTCGGGTTGCACGTGCAGGCGCGCTCTTCTTGCGAACGCCCCTGCGCTTATTGCGCTGCGTCCCGGCGCTGCGCTCGTTCCCGTTCGATCCACGCGGCATGACGTTCTTGGTTCCTGCTAAACGTGCCGCGGCCATGGGAGAGCCGCCAGTTCAGAGCACAAGCATGCGTCGGCGGAGGGACCAATGCCGCACGGGGGACTTGAAACTGGCAGGCTCACCGATAGAGCGGACGCGGAAACGAAACGCCCGCCAGCTGCGAGCTAGCGAGCGCCGGAATGAAAATGGAGCGGAAAACGAAAACGCCCGCGAGCTGTTGGCTGGCGAGCGCGGGACACAAATTTAGCAACTAGTGATATTGATACCGACTGCCGTATCGGATGTCGAGAGAAACAATAGAATCGCGGCGACGCATTTTGAAATCACCGAAGAAAATCGGCGCGTAACTCGCCTAATGTGGATGCGTATTGCGTGGCGCGTTTCGTCACTTGCCCAACTC
>DASQIQ010000396.1:0-1658 GCA_035631495.1 Micropepsaceae bacterium | reverse complement strand
AGGCGGCATAAAGCCGTTGCAGCGCGTGAGTGACGCCAGGACAAAGTTCGGCGAGATCGCGCACCTCCTGTTTCGGCAGATCGATTTGCCGGAACAGCGGATCAGAAAAGATCTCGTTCAGTTCGGCGAAGAAGCGGTCTTCATCGGCGCTCGCCAGATCGCGCAGGTCGAGGTCGTAGGCTTCGGCGAGCCGCAACAGGATCTGCGCCGTGACCGGGCGTTGATTGCGCTCGATCAGGTTGATGTAACTCGGCGAAATGCCGAGCCCCTCGGCGATCTGGGTCTGGGACAGTCCGAGTTGCTGGCGGATCCGGCGGAACCGCGGACCGACAAACAGTTTTTTTCCGCTATCTGCTGGCATAGGTTGGTTTCTCGAATATTCTGATGTGACAAAATTTACAAAATGACTAATATTACATGTATGCATGTTACATGACATCACCATTCGAAATCAAGCCATCTGTACGAATTAAGGAGATTCGCGTTTACCTCCAGACACGCATTTCGCAATGCATTGTCACGAATGTTGATCTGGAGAATGAAGATGGCGAAGACCTTTGAGCAGCTCGTCCCCTCACCCAAGGGGCGTTTTGAGGGCATCACGCGACCCTACACGCCGGCGGAAGTCGAGAAGCTGCGGGGTTCCTTTCCGATCGCCTATACGCTCGCCGAGCGCGCGGCCAACCGGCTCTGGGAATCGTTGAACACGATGCCTTACGTGAATTCCCTGGGCGCGGTGACCGGCAACCAGGCGATGCAGCAGGCCCGCGCCGGATTGCCCGCGATCTATCTCTCCGGCTGGCAAGTCGCCGCCGACGCCAATACGGCGGGCGCGATGTATCCCGACCAGAGCCTTTATCCGGCGAATGCGGGAGCGGAATTGTGCCGCCGCATCAACCGCACCTTCCAGCGCGCCGATCAGATCGAGCACGCCGAAGGTGGTGCGAAGATCGACTGGTTCGTTCCCATCGTCGCCGACGCGGAAGCCGGCTTCGGCGGCCCGCTCAATTCCTTCGAGATCATGAAGGCCTATATCGAGGCGGGCGCAGCCGGCGTTCACTTCGAGGACCAGCTCGCTTCGGAAAAGAAGTGCGGCCACATGGGCGGCAAGGTGCTGATCCCGACCGCGGCCCATGAGCGCAACCTGATTGCCGCGCGGCTTGCCGCCGACGTCTGCGGCACCCCGACCTTCGTGATGGCGCGCACGGATGCGGAGAGCGCCAAGGTGATCACCTCCGATATCGATGAACGCGATGATGAGTTCATCACCGGCGAGCGCACGGCGGAGGGCTTCTATCGCCTCAAGCCGGGCACTGGTGTCGACCACTGCATCAAGCGCGGGCTGGCGTTTGCCAAATACGCCGACCTGTTGTGGTGGGAAACCTCGACGCCCAATCTGGACGATGCCAAGCGTTTCGCCGAAGCCATCCGCAAGGTCTATCCGAACAAGATGATGGCCTATAACTGCTCGCCCTCGTTCAACTGGGAAGCCAATATCGACAAGGCGACGATCGCAAAATTCCAGCGCGAAATCGGCGCGATGGGCTACAAGTTCCAGTTCGTCACGCTGGCGGGCTTCCACTCGCTGAACCACGCGATGTTCGAGCTGGCAGACGGCTACCGCACGCGCGGGATGGCGGCGTACTCGGAGCTCCAGG
>DASQIQ010000395.1:0-3141 GCA_035631495.1 Micropepsaceae bacterium | reverse complement strand
TCGATCCGCCCTGGACGAATGCGCCCTGGGTGAGATCGGCATAGGCCGCCCGCATGAGGCCCATGGGATCGATACCGAAATGGTAGCGGAAGCGGCGATCTTCGACCGCGATGAAGGCGTTCCCGACATAGGCGGGAAGCTCGCCCATCGCGACTTTTTCGCCTTGCGTCAGACCGCGGCGCGCGATCATGCGTCCCTTGGCGTCGAGCACGGAGATATCGTTTCCCGGCTCATAGGCGAAGAGATTGCGCGTGTCGGGCAGGTCGGAAAGCCAATAGGAGAACACGACCCCACCGCCAAAAAGCAGCCAGACGGCGGCAGCGATCAGGGCAATACGGGTCTTAGAGCTCAGCCGGTTTTTCGGCTTCCTCGGCGGATTGGATGCTCTGGGCGTATAAAGGCCCGTTTCCCGCAACTGGTTGCGCTCAGGTTGATGCACCGGAGGGTCTTTACGCGCCATTTTATCGCCTTGCTTCCCCTCTAACCCCCAAAGGTTAACAGGCGTTAAACTTTTTCCGTGGCAATAAAAGGGCAGGACGCGACATCAGCCCCTCCCCGCACTACATAGAGCGGCAGATGCAGATTGAGCGCAGTCTCGTGAACCCGACATGAACGAGTCCGTTACAAATCCGGACGCCGATCTGGTCCGCCGTTTGGGGCTGGAGCTCGGTCCGCGCCGGTTCTGGACCCGTGGCAAGGTTTTCGCCGCCGCGCTGCTTGTGCTCGTCCTCGCGGCCGGAACCGGAATTTATCTGTGGCGCAGCGACCGGCCGACCACCTATGTGACCGCTCCCGTCACCACAGGTCCCCTGACCGTTACCGTCAGCGCCACCGGCACGCTGCAGCCGCAAGACCAGGTTGAGGTGGGCGCGGAAATTTCCGGGCGCGTCGACGCCGTGAATGTCGATTTCAACGATCGCGTCAGCAAGGGCCAGGTGATCGCGGTGATCAACACCGATCAGATTCGCGCCCAGCTGGCCCAGGCGCAGGCCGCCCTCAACGCCGCGCGCGCCACCGTCATCAACAATGACGCGACGGTGAAGGAAACCTTCGAACGCCGCAACCGCGCCCGCGGCCTCTTCGCCATCGGCGGCATATCGGCGCAGGATGTGCAGACGACTGAGGCCGAATATGACCGCGCCGTCGCCAGCGTTGCCAAGGCGAAAGCCGATGTCGAGAATGCCGCGGCTCTGGTGTTGTCGTTTCAGACCTCTCTCGGCAAGGCGCAGGTGCGCTCGCCCATCAATGGCGTGGTGCTGGAGCGCAGGGTGTCGACCGGCCAGACCGTGGCCGCGTCCTTCCAGACGCCGGTGCTGTTCACGCTCGCCAGCGATCTTTCGATGATGCAACTCGCGGTCGACATCGACGAAGCCGATATCGGCCTGGTGCATGAAGGTCAGCAGGCGAGCTTTGCCGTCGATGCCTATCCGCAGCGCCGCTTCGCCGCCACGCTCGTTTCGCTGCGCAACTCGCCCAAATCCGCCAATGGCGTGGTCACCTATGAAGGTCTCCTCACGGTCGACAACAGCGCCAAGCTCCTGCGGCCGGGGCTTACGGCCACCGCCAATATTCTGGTGTCCGAGGCCAAGGATGCCTTGCTCGTGCCCAATGGAGCGCTCCGTTTCGCGCCGCCGGCGAAGGACGCGTCGCCTCCGCCTTTGGAGCCTGCAACCAATGGCGAGCTCAAGGGCCGCGTTTGGGTGCTCGAGGGGCCGACTCCGGCTCTACGCGATGTGAGAATAGGCCGCTCGGATGGGCGCAACACCGAAGTGCTTTCGGGCGATCTTAAACCGGGGGAACGCGTCATCACCGACATCGCCAATCCAACGAATGGCGCATGAACGCCGAACTCATCCGGTTGATGAATGTGCGTAAGGTCTACGGTGCGGGCGAAGCGGCTGTGGTTGCCCTCGACGGCATCGATCTGACCATCGGCGCGGGCGAGTTCGTCGCCGTTCTGGGGCCCTCGGGTTCGGGCAAATCCACGGCGATGAATATTCTCGGCTGTCTGGATACGCCGACATCGGGTCATTATCTTTTTCGCGGGGTCGATGTCGGTTCGCTCTCGCGCGACCAGCGCGCCTTGCTGCGGCGCAATTTCATCGGCTTCGTGTTTCAGGGCTTCAACCTATTGAAACGCACCTCTGCGCTCGAAAATCTCGAGCTTCCGCTGATCTATCGCGGCACGCCGTTGAAGCAACGTCACGCGCTTGCACGCAAAGCGCTTGCCGCCGTGGGACTTTCCGACCGCGAGGCTCATACCGCATCCGAACTATCCGGCGGCCAGCAGCAGCGTGTCGCCATCGCGCGCGCCCTCGTTACCGATCCCGCCGTGATCTTCGCCGACGAGCCGACCGGTAATCTCGACACGGCGCGCAGTCACGACGTGATGAAATTATTCCGCGAACTCAACGAAACGCGCGGGATCACCATCGTGCTGGTTACTCACGATGAAGATATCGCCGCTTACGCCAAGCGCCATGTTCGCTTCCTTGATGGCCGTATCGCGTCCGATGGGTTGAACCCGCGCCAAGCCGGCTTTGCGGAACGCAGGGCCGCCTCATGATCATCGATGCCCTGCTCCTGGCTTTGCGCGAACTGCGCCGCAATTTGATGCGGGCATCCTTGACCACGCTCGGGGTCATCATCGGAGTCGCAGCGGTCATCGCCATGGTGACGCTGGGCAATGGCGCCACCGTCAGCGTCACTTCCAGTATCGGCTCCTTGGGACGCAATCTTCTGATTCTGGCGCCGGGCACACGGCGGGTCGGCGGCGCCAATGCCGGCGCGGAGCCGTTCGCGCCGGGCGATGTGGATGCGGTCAGGCGTGACATCGCGGGTCTGCGCGCCGTGGCGCCGGTGGCGCAGCGTGCCGAAATCGTCGTCACCGGCAATCAGAACCACTCGACACAAGTGACCGGCACCGACAACGCCTATTTCGATGTGCGCGATTGGCCGCCCATAGCGGGCCGCGAATTCACCGATCCCGAAATCCGCACCGGCCGCCCGGCCTGCATCATCGGTCAGACAGTCCGCACCACTTTATTCGGCAGCCAGAATCCGCTTGGCACCGAGATCCGCGTGCGCGACGTTCCCTGCGAAGTCATCGGTGTCCTTTCGCCGCGCGGCCAATCGACCTTC
>DASQIQ010000394.1:0-2114 GCA_035631495.1 Micropepsaceae bacterium | reverse complement strand
TGGCAGGCCGTGCAGCGCTTCAAACGCTGGCTGGCAGGCCCGATGGCGCCCAGTGCCTGCTCGGAGAACAATTTCGACTTCTTCACTTACAAGGTCGAGCCGATCCCGAGGGCCGACAAGGCGGATTTCTGAGCGTTCGCTTTCCCGCACCATCGGCCGCGATCATGACCTTGCCCCCATGCAAGGCGTGGGACTAGGCTGTTCCTTGGGGGAGCCGCCGGGCTCCGTTGCCACGGGAGAGATCATATGAGGAAACACACATTGGGTCGTTGCGCGGTCGGGATTGCCGGAGCGGTGGCCGTGGGAGTGCTCGCAAGCTCGCCGGTTTCGGCCGACGTCATCAACGACTGGAAAACAGCGGTCGCGCCGCCGCCGCCCGAGCTGAAAGAGGTGACGGTCGATCCTTCCACCACCGCGCTGCTGTTCCTCGACATCATGAAGGCTGGCTGCAGCGCGCGCCCGCGCTGTGTCGCCGCGGTGCCGAATTTGAAACGGATTCACGATGCCGCGCGCGCACACAATATGGTGGTCTGGTACAGCCTCGTCGGCGCGCAAGGCAAAGCGACGCCGGATGACGTCATGGACGCGTCCTTCAAGCCGCGCAGTGCCAGCGAATGGTATCGCCAGGGCGGGCCGGACAAATTCCTCGGTTCCACGCTCAACGCGACACTGAAGCAAGCCGGCATCAAGACCGTCATCATCTGTGGCAACTCGTTCCAGGGCGCGACCGTGGGCACGGCTTCGGCCGCGGCGCAGCGGGGCTACAAGGTCATCGTTCCGGTCGACTGCTCGGCGGGAGAGGATGCCTATCACGAGCAATACGCGGCGTTCCATCTGGCCAAGGGTGGCCCGGTGGGCGTGACCAGTAACGTCACGATGACGCGCACCACGATGATCAAGTTCTGAGTGCTTCCCCGCCTATAGCGGTTTCCGATCAAGTTGAACCGGAAACCGCTATTCGCGGAATTATGCCGGAAGCGTCTCGAGCAAGCGCCCGTAGCCCTTGATCGGCTCATGGACCTTCAGACGGCGTTCGATTTCCCAGATGCGCGCGGCGATCGCCTGCACGACCGGCACCTTCAAATCGCGTTCGAGAGGCGCGATCAATGGAAGCGCTTCGAGGCCCGAGCCCAGGATGTAGACCGCCTCGGCGCCTTTGTGCTGGGCGAATTTCGTCTTGATGAAAGCGGTGATCGTGTCGCGCGGCACATCGGAGATGGACTTGAACTCGACGTTCATCCCTTCCATGGCGACGACACCGATGCCGCAATCCTCGAAATATTTCGCGTAGGTTTTCGCCAGATCCGGTCCGGCGGACGTGATGCCGAGGATCTTCTTGATCTTCAGCGCACGGAGCGCGTTCACCTGGCTCTGGGAGGAGGTGAACATGTCAGTTTTGTATTTCTCTTTCCAGCCATCGACCATCTTGGTTTCGCCGGCAGGACCCAAAAGCATGAATGGCGGCGCGCCCTCTATCGAGATGACGTCGCATTTCTGCGCGGCGAGATAGGCGATGAGCTTCTCGTAAGTGCCGTAGGCACTGCCATATTCCTCGCGCGTGCCCTGCGTCAGATTCAAATAGACCGGAATGACGCCGATGCCTTCGGGCAAGATCTTGATCATATCGACCAGCGCGGAGTCGTTCGCTCTGGGTTTGATGTCGCCGACGACGCCGCGATAGTTCGCGGCTTTCGCAGGTCCCGCGATGAGATTGAGCGCCGGGCCTGCAGCGGCGCATAGGCCGGCGCCTGCAGCGCTCAGCGTGAATGAGCGGCGTGTGAAGTGAGGATGCGATGTCAGCTTGTCCATGCGAACCTCCAGCTCTCAATGATGTTTCATTGCGGCGCGAATGCGAAAAGAGGAAATCTTGGTCGCGAGGATAGACCAAGAAACGAAACCTTGCCGAGCCGCAACTCGCCGACACAAGGCCCGTCTGCCTCCAAGAAGACCCTGTTTCGCAACCATCGACGGCGGTCTCCAATCCTTGGCTGTGAATCCGCGAGTCGTCTTCCTGGAGGAAATTGGTCGAGCGGGGGTCGCACAGAGTTGGGTCTTATGCGCCGTCTGTGATCGCGCTGTTGGCCAATCCGCAGATTTCGACGTCATAGCCGAAT
>DASQIQ010000393.1:0-5588 GCA_035631495.1 Micropepsaceae bacterium | reverse complement strand
GCATCGGATTTGCGATACCCATCAAAATCGATCGCGCGGTTGCGGATCAACTGGTGAAATACGGTTCTATGGAACGTGGTGATTTGGGATTTGCCGTCGCCAGCCGTAGGGCGGATCTCATTCAGAAATATCATTTGCGGCCCGGCCAATCTGGCGCAGTGGTCACGCGCATGGATACCAATTCGGCCGCCGAGCGTGCCGGTCTGAAAATTGGCGATCTCCTGACGACGTTGAACGGATCGCCGGTCAGGGACGCCGCTGACCTGCGCAACAAGCTCGGAGTCTTGCGAGTGGGCGACGCGGTCGAAATGGCGGCTTTGCGCAACGACAAGACCGTTCGCATTCAGGCGACGTTAACGGAGCCACCGATCAAAATCTTGGAAGGTAATCGTCTCACACCCTTGTTCGAAGGCGCGGTGTTTACCAACGGGGTATCGGCTACTGGCAAAAAGGGAGTGCAAGTCGCGACTGTCAACAGCGCCAGCAAGGCGTGGAATTCCGGATTGCGTGAGGGCGATCTGATCACTTCCGTCAATCAGAAAAAAGTGAGCGGCTCCGACGAGTTTGAGACCGAAGTCGTAAAGACGCCAAACCGCTTGGTGCTGGACCTCATTCGGGATGGAGAATCGTTCATGATCTCCGTGAAGACGAATGGAGGGGCGTTCCCCAACGCGCTTCGCTAGTTCAGGCGGAGGCAAGCCAATTGCTGCGGGATTGGGTGGCGGTTAGATCGCTTGGCGACACGCTGACGAGATCGCTGTGTCCGAAGCCTTTGGAATAGTCGAGAACGGAGATGATTTCCGGCGTAATGCGCAGCATCGGCGCGATTTTCGGATCGGGACACCCCCAGCTGGCATATTCCGGATAGCGCTTCAGGAATACTTCGCAAGCGCGGGCGAATTCGTTCTTTTCCTCCAACGGAACGGCTTTAGCCGCAAGCGACAGCCCCTTGATTTGAAGCGGATCGGAAAAATCGCCGGCGATCGCGATCGAGACCCGATTGTCGCGCGTGATATTGACAAATTTCTGGCTCAGGCGGGAAACGAAACAGTAAATCGTCAATCCGTCATTGGCGTAGCCGACCACGGTCGCTTGCGGCCAGCCATCCCGACGGTTCGTCGCAATTGTCATGATGCGATGTTCGTCCAGCAATCGAACGGTCAGATTGCGCAGGTCGTTGTTCATCAGCGGCGTGTCCCTTATTGGCCCGTCAAAAATACCCCGTCGAGCGGGATGGACTTTGATGTGGGTCAACGCGCCGACAGAGGTCGACGACGTTATCACCAATGTCGCCGCCCTAAAATGAACACAGGCTAGGCGTGTTGCCCCGTTGAAGTTTCGGGCGACGCGCGATGGCCGGAAATATGGGTGATGTAAATGCGAAAATAGACCAGCTCCAACTCGCGCTCTTTCCCACCCAGGATGGTCTTGGCGTAGCCGGGCTCCCACCATTGAGGCCGCCCCTGCAGGAGTGAATAGGCGAGTTGGCGAGCAGCTTCACATTCGGGAGTCTTCGGAAGCTCCTCGTAGCGGCCAAATACGATGACGGTCGACCATTTCTGTGGCGACTCCACTTCGTCGGCTTCGACGCACACAAGCGGATTGCCGCGCATCCACTCGATTTTCTGCCCAATTGTCGAAAAGCTGTAGAGGTGGGCGTCCTGGTGGGCAAAATAGAGTGGCGTGATGTAAGGCTGGCCCTCTCGCGAGCAGGCCAGCCGGCCGAGCTTGTGGCGCGCCAAAAAATCAAGGCAGGCCTGTCTGGTCATTTCCTGGATCAGCATGACTGTTCTCCATGATCAAGGCGAAGCTAGCTGAGGCGCCGGTCACAATTATTGATTCATATTAGGATCGCGGCAGTGGGCAAGCTAGCTTAGGTACCTCGCCCTAGGGGATTTCCCTGAATTGTCGTGTCGCGCACCAACGGTGACCCTGCGAACCCGGAAGATGAGGAAGCGGCCATGGATCTCTATCGATGCTTCGTCTACGACCAAAGCGGAACTAAGCCTACATATCGGACCATCCATGCGGAGACGGCCGGTCATGCGAAAAGGATTGCACTGGATTTGCTGCGCGATGATCCGGTCATTGAGAAAATGGAAGTGTGGCGAGATGCCGATCTGGCTTTCCAGTTATGCCGAAATCAGGCGCGCCTGGAGGGGTTCGGGGAAGACGGAAAATGTGCAAGTAACCGCACTGGATGAAAGATCTTTGCACTTCTTTTTGCGGGAATGATCTTGTCGGCTGCGGCCTGGAACGCAAATGATCTCGTGCATTTGCCGCGCGCGGTTATGCGATAAAGTCGCTTTTTGAGGCCGCGGTCATGTCTGTCCGGAATCTTGGTGCGATCTTTCGCCCCCGATCCGTCGCGCTTATCGGAGCGACAGACCGGCCGGGCGCGGCTGGCCGGGTCACAATGCAAAACCTGCTAGCCGCGGGATTTGAGGGTTCAATCTTTCCGGTGAATCCCAAGCACAAGGCCGTGGCCGGAATCCCCGCATACTTGGACGTAAAGAGCTTGCCCTTGGCGCCGGATCTCGCCGTGATCTGCACGCCGCCGCAGGTGGTTCCCCAATTGATCGCTGAGCTGGGCGCCCGTGGAACCAAGGGCGCGATCGTAATCACTGCTGGATTTGCCGAACTCGGCAATGAGGATGGCCGTCGGCTTCAGCAAGCGATGCTGGACGCGGCACGGCCGCACCTATTGCGAATTGTCGGGCCGAACTGTCTGGGCGTTCTTTCAACGCCGGTCGGGTTGAATGCCTCCTTCGCGCCCGGCAACGCCGAAAAAGGCGGCATCGCCTTCATCGCACAATCGGGCGCCATGGTCACAACGGTGCTGGACTGGGCCAGCACCCGATCCATCGGGTTTTCCCATCTTGTGTCGCTGGGCGACATGGCGGATGTGGATTTTGGCGATATGCTTGACTATCTCGCGTCCGATCCGGCTACAAGCGCCATTCTGCTTTATATCGAAGCGGTCACCAACCCGCGCAAGTTCCTTTCCGCTGCGCGAGGCGCCGCACGCTTGAAGCCGGTGATCGCCATAAAGGCGGGCCGCCATCGAGAAGCAGCGAAGGCCGCAACCTCGCATACCGGCGCCATGGCCGGCAGCGATGAGGTTTACGCGGCCGCGTTCCGGCGCGCCGGGATTCTGCGAGTCGGCGATCTTGACGAATTGTTCGACGCGGTAGCGACGCTCGCCCGGCCTCCCCGCTTTTCACGTGACGACCTCACGATCCTGACCAATGGAGGGGGGCCTGGAGTGCTCGCGACCGATGCGCTCATCGATTGCGGCGGTCGATTGACCGAAATATCCGAGCCTACGCGAGCACAGTTGGACAATGTGCTTCCCCCAACCTGGTCCCACGGCAATCCTGTCGATATCATCGGCGACGCGCCACCGGAGCGCTACGCCGCCGCGCTGGAAATTCTCCTCAATGCACCCGAAACCAATGCCGTTCTGGCGATCAACTGTCCGACCGCAATCGCCTCGAGCATCGAAGCGGCTCAGGCGGTCGCCCGCGTCGCCTCGGCCAAGCATGGCCCGGTTCTGACGAATTGGCTCGGATCGCGAAACGCGGTGAGCGCGCGTAAATTATTCGATGAAGCAGGGCTCCCGACCTATGAAACACCTAGCGCTGCCATTCGCGGCTTCATGCATCTGGTGCAATACCGAAAGGGGCAGCAGGTCATTGCGGAAGTCCCCTCGTCAGTCGCGACCGAGTTTGCGCCGGACGATGCTGGAGCCCACCGGATCGTCACGCGCGCGTTAGACGCGGGCGAATCATGGCTCAACGCCGCAGATGTCTGCCGGCTACTTGAATGCTATGGCATCCCCGCACCCCGCGCGGCCTTGGCGGCAAACCCCAGCGAAGCCGCGCGGCTTGCCCAGAAATTCGGCGTTCCCATCGCCTTGAAAATTGCTTCGCCCGACATCACGCATAAATCGGATGTGGGAGGCGTCGCGCTCGGCCTCGAAGGTGGCGATGCTGTGCGCAACGCGGCCGAAAAGATGCTGGCGCGAGTTACGACAGTGGCTCCCGAGGCGAAGGTTACCGGATTTTTGGTTCAAGAGATGGTCCGGCGCCCGGGCGCCTACGAACTCATCGCCGGCATGACGGTCGACCGTCAATTCGGTCCGGTGATTCTCTTCGGCCACGGTGGCACTGCAGCCGAAATCATCTCAGATCGGGCACTCGCTTTGCCCCCGCTCAATCTGCGTTTGGCGCACGAGCTGATCGCCCAAACCCGGATTTTTCGACAATTGCAGGGCTATCGTGACCACCCGAGAGCGGCGATCGAGGAGGTCGCTTTGACGCTGGTCAAGCTTTCACAGCTCATTTGCGACCTCGATGAGGTCGTAGAGATTGATCTCAACCCGCTCCTTGCAGATGCGGAACGCGTGCTTGCCGTGGATGCACGCGTCCGACTCGAGCGGCAGGGCGTGGTGCACGGCAATCGGCTAGCGATCCGCCCCTATCCCAAGGAGCTCGAACGAGAGGAGCATCTTTCATCCATCGGCAATCTGAAGCTTCGCCCGATCCGGCCTGAGGACGCGCCGCCGCTCGCCCAACTCATCGCCGATTTAAAGCCGGAAGACGCAAGGCTCCGCTTCTTTATGCCTATTCGTGGTTTTGACCCAAGCGCATTGGCCCGCTTCACGCAGATCGATTATGACCGCGAAATGGCCTTCGTCGCGTTCGCGGACGTCCAACCTGATCGCTTGCTCGCGGTTGTTCGGCTTGCGGCCGACCCTGACAATGTTCGGGCGGAATTCGCCATCGTCGTGCGGAGCGACATGCACCGCCGCGGCTTGGGACGTCTGTTGCTTGCTCATCTCATCGAATACGCGCGGAGCCGTGGAATATCGGAGCTGTTCGGAGATGTGCTCGCCGAGAACCGACCGATGCTCGCGCTCTGTTCTCAGCTCGGCTTCATCACTTCGGCCACGGAATCTTCCGATGTACTGCGCGCAACATTGGCGCCGCAACTCGCCCCCAGATAGAACCGCCACCTGGACAAGAAGATGTTCGCCAAGAGTCGCCGGCGCGCGCTGTTTAGGCCGATCTTTTTAAGATGAGGATGTGCGCGGACGGAATCTTCGCGCATTTGCTTCGCCAGAAGCGCCAAGCGTTCAGCAAAGTGATGATTCATCTCAGGACGCAGGCGTATCGTCTGCGACATGGCCTCTAGGTCTTTGGCCATCCGGTCATATTCGGCTTCTGTAAGAGCTTTCTCGCCAGGCGTCACAATCTTCTCCTTGGAAAACTCATCCAACATATCAGCAACAGGTGAGGGGTCTATTCATTGATTCACATCAATCGATCGCGCCGCATTCGTATCAGTATAAACCGGTGTCGCATTCTTGCGGAGGAAAACCATGAGAGTACAAACGACTTCAACACATTCATTGCTATGGTACGCTATTCTTCTGGTCTTGCTCGGCGCGGCATTTGTGGTCGTGCTGTCCCGGTCCGCGGCGAATGTACCTTCCACGGTGGACAGCGCAGCAGCAAGCACGGCGCCTGTCGCTGCTGCGCCAGCGGAGAACCGTTGATGACCAGGACCAAAGACATTTGGGTTAT
>DASQIQ010000392.1:0-25001 GCA_035631495.1 Micropepsaceae bacterium | reverse complement strand
CCGTTTTCTGCCGACGGTCGCCCGGAAGGTGGTTTGGGGGAATAGGCATAGGCACTTCCGCCGGGAAACCCCAACAGAAGCTTATTCGATCTCGCCGGGCCAAGCGGTTCGCCTGGCCGGCGTCAGGTCAGGGGCACAGATCCTTATTCAGTTCGCAGGCCTTCTCATTATCGGGGTCCCCTTTCACGTGCTGGTCGAGCATGTTGTAGGAGAAACCGCGCATGCGATAGGCCGGGCCGTTCTTATCGTCGGCTTGGATGACGACGTTCATATCCTCGATCACGCCCTCACATTGCTTGAGTTGGAACCGCGTGCCGCCACGGCGGAAACGAGCATCGGCGTCGTCTGGCTTGGTCTTCACGGCATTGTCGAAATCGGCGAGCGCCTATTCCTGCTGGCCCTTCTTGGCGTAGGCGACGCCGCGCATGACATAATCGTAAAGCGGGTTCGATTTCTTGTCGATCGCACGCTTGAGGAGGGCGATCGCGCCATCCGCGTCGTCTTTTTCCAGCGCGGTGGCGGCGGCCATCATGCGGAAACGCAATCACCGGACAAGCACCATCACGACCAGCGGCGTCCACAGCAGATTTTGTAGTATAGGATTGCGGCTCTCAAGAGGGCAAGGCGAGAATCCTGACATTGTCGAGAGGGGAAAGGTCGCACACAAATGTGCAGGATCAGGATGTGACAATTGCCTCATGTCCCTACACCCCTTCCACGACGGAAGACATACCCCTATTTGCCTGCCGGCCAGACGGCTCGGCTTATGGCCGGTCAAGGCGCCAACTATCGAACCCCGTTCCGGGTTCGCGGCCGAGGGTCTGCCGCAATCGGGCGGGCGCTTTGCTCCTACCCAATGCGCATTTGAGACGGCGCAAAGCTCTTGCGGCGCACGCAGGGAACCATGTTGCGGTGTTCGGGATTGTGTCGGTATGCCCCGAAAACCGGGAGAATGACATGGCGCGCCACAAGCTGCTTCTGGAACTGGAACCTTATGATGAGGAATCCGGAGCCCTGCGGGTCGTGATCGAGACGCCGAAGGGCAGCCGCAACAAGTACGACTATGATCCGGACAGCGACACGTTCGAGCTGGCCAAGGTATTGCCGGAAGGCATGAACTTTCCCTTTGATTTCGGGTTTGTGCCGTCGACGCTCGCTGAGGACGGCGATCCCCTCGACGTGCTGGTGCTGATGGATGCGCCCGCCGTACCGGGCTGCACGCTCAAAGCGCGGCCGCTCGGCGCGATCGAGGCGCGGCAAAAGGAAAAGGGCAGCGACTGGATTCGCAATGACAGGGTGATTGCGCTCGCCGAAAATGCGCGCGTGCATGACAGCGCTAGGAGTCTCGATGACCTTGGCCCTCATGTGCTTAAGGACATCAAGGGATTTTTCACTGACTACAACCAGCTCTTCGACAGAAAATTCGAGTGCATCAAGGATGTTGGTCCGAAGGGGGCGACGCGGCTGATCAAGGACGCGCAAAAGCTCTTCCGAAAAAAACACTAGCGTTGGCTGAAGGACATGGGTTCAGGGACGAAGCCGGCGTCGGATAACGAGCGGCACGCCGTACCATAGGATCGAGAGCAGCAGGGCGATCAGGACCGCACCCAGGCCGGCGACGCTGCTGTTCTCTAGCATCCCGTGCAAGGCGACATAGGAATCGCAGGACAGACCGGCAGCGAGCGGTATAAGGGCTATCGTGACTATCCGCGAACCTAACCGGTGAAAGGCGTCGTCATCGCGTCCGTCAAAGGCAAGACGGTGTATGGCGGCCGGTGCCAGAAGCAGCATCACGGTCAGCATGATCGCGGCCAGCGCCGTGAAGTGCATAATCCTGTCAAATGCACTCAACTCACGGAAGGCGTTCGTCAGGACCGCAATGAACTGGAAGCCGAGAAGAGCCTGCGCGCCCGGCAGGATCACGCGCGCCTCGGTCAGCATCTGTTCTATTTTGGTTTGGATGGACGTTGCCGCTTCCTCAGTGGGGCGTGCCATTTTAGAAAGGGATTTGTTACGAAGGGTCATGCTTAGCCCATACCAAAAGAACAACGCCGCGATCGCCGTGAAAGTGCCGCCGGCTATGGCTGTCCGCGGAGCTTCAACGCTGAGAACGATATAAGCGCCGCAACCGAGCGCCAGTGCGAAGGGCAGCAGCGCGGCATTGGCGAACCCCCGGACCACGCGGCAGATGCGGAGTGTGGCCTCACCCTTTTCGACGAGGCGGTGCTGTGCAGCCGGCGCAATCAGCAGGGACAGCGTGAACAGGATCAGAGCCAGTGCGAGCGCGTCGGCGATGCGCGCTTGCCTCGTCAGTGCCGCAAAATCACTCTGGAAAACGCTCTGGAACTGAAAGCCGAACAGGATCTGGACGCCCAGCATCTGCATCCGGGTCTCGTCCAGCGCTGTTTTCAACTGCTCTTCCAGCTTCATTCTTGGCAGCGATCAGACTTTTGCAGTTGGGGTGAATTCCCACATATGGCTGAGAGGCGTGTTCTTCCTCTGTCGTTGCTTCCGGTTTGGTCACGGGCCTGCGGAGACAGCAAACCGGATTTTGGCGTTAGTGGACCGGGCGCCACAGGCGCTTCAGGGGACCATCCCTTCCGTAAACGGGATCGGCCCGAGGAACGCGAACGCGCGCAATGGACCCCAAGGCTTCGCTGTGGCTTACGTCCGCAGGCCTGGGCTCATCATAATCGCCGCCATTGGCAGGATAAGCGCCGACGATCAGCAGGTCTCGGCTGGCTTTGAGCCGCCGGTACCCGGTGCCCGCCGGAAGGATCACCACGTCTCCTGCTTTCAAGTCGAGAATCTTGCCCTTGGCCCCGCCGAATTCCGCGCGCACCGTTCCGCGAGCAATGCCCAACACTTCATGCGTGTGGGTATGAAAGTGGAGGAAGTCATACATCCCATCGCGCCACGAGTCCTTCCAGCCATTCGCTTCAAATAAGTCTTCGAAGACGGCGGCGGCATCAAAATCGTGACGAAGTTTGACGGGAGAACGGTAGAGGACCATGGGAAAACGGGCGTTGTTCGGGGTTTCTCCATCCTTCTTAAAGCGCAGCAGGTGAGGCTTTCGCGACTGCATCAGCAGGGAGAGGTCGTCAGAAGCCGGCCGTCCCCAGCCGGTGACCCGTTCAATCATCCGCTTTGCGTCTTCCCTAAGGGGCATCAACGTCTCCAGAGTCCGTGCGTATCGTCCTAACTCACCGACCCGCCGAGGGTTCCTGGGCGCATCGGCTGCGCCGACCCGGGCTCTGGGCTTCGCCCCCCGGCCGGCCGAGCGGCTTGGCTAATAACGGAACGTATGGCCAAGGCGGATGACGGCTTGCGTCGATCGCGACACAAATTCTTGGCCGGGGATGAGCGCGGACTGGCCGACGGAGGCGAAGAACTCCTGCCCCGGCTCGTATTCCCAGCGGTAGCGGATGGAGAGCGCGAATTTCTCGCTGACATTGTCATATTGCAGCTCGGTGTAGAGCTGCATGTCCGGCGTGAAATTGGTGATGAAAGAGATCGATAACGCGTGGATGTTCAATAGCCCGCCCGGCAGATCGAGATAGGTGTAGGTGTATTTCGGCGCGAATTGGAATGTTGCATTGGGACGCATATCGAGCTGCAAGGCTGCCTTGAGCTGATTGCCGTTGTAATAGGAGCAGCACAGCACATCGAGCCGGCCGAAAATTGGGCGGGAGTTCGCGGTCTGAATGTAGATGCTGCCATTGGTCCAGTGATATTGGCCGGCGGCGACCGGAACCTTGCCTGCGATCTTGAATGGCACCGGCACGTCTTCGTAATCATCGAAACCCCGGATGTAGAACTCATCGGTGGATCGCAACGAGATTCCGGTCCAGATGCCGTTCTCGCGCGACTCCAGATGATTGTTGAGTCCGGTAACGAAATACCAGGACGAGGCCAGGTCGAGCCAATGCCAGCCGAGGTCCCGGCGCCGATAGGTCGCGATGCCGTCCCATTGCCGGATGCCGGTGCGATTGACGAAACCAAGCGCCGGAGAATAATTCGCGCCCAGCTGCTTGACGCGGGTCTCCAGGCCGAATGGCTCGTTTGGCAGATTTAACGCCGCGCCGAACGAGTCGTCGTCGCCCTTCGTGTCCGACATGCTGCGCATGTAATAGACATCGGCCAGCAGAACCTTCCCAGGCCGGAAATTGGAGTCGCGGTACTGGAAGTCGGTGCCGGCGAGCGTGTTCTTGGTGCGGCCCGACGGGTCGCCATTGGTGAACATGAAGCCGAGTTTGGATTCGCCGATGGGCTTGGTGACGCGAACGACCGAAAGCGACTGGCTTCGCTTGGTGTCGCCGGTGCCGTTGGTCACGACGGAAAGCGCGCCGATGCCAAGGCCGTCATATTCGCCCGACAATTTGCCGCCGCCGATGATGCTGACCGGGATTCCTTTGGCCAGGCCGAGATTGCGCGAGAAGAAGGGCGATCCGTTCTCGGCCGGATAATTGTAGTCGGTCGTGGCGGAGAAGCCCCGGCCGCCGAATTCGAAAGTCGCCGCATCTTGCAGGAAGAAATTGCGTGTTTCGGGCTGAAACAGATTGAACCGCGTCGTGTTGACCTGAAGCAGATCCAGCGGGCTATCGGAAAAGTCCGGATTGACGGTCAGCGTGCCTGTCAGGTCGGGCGTGATCTTGTAGAAGGCGTTGCCGGAGAGGCGCGCGCTCTTGGTCTCGCGCTGTGGGTCTTGCCAATCGAAGCGATAGCGCAGCGCTCCATAGACCTGGATGTCGAGGCCGAGCCCCTGATTGATCCCGGTGATACCGGTCAGCGTGCCGGCACGAGAGATATCGGTGGTCAATGCCGCGGCGCTGATCGTGCTCCACCGGTCGCGCTCATTGAGGTGGCGAATTTCGCGGGTGATTTCGAGTACCCAATCGGGTTTGGCTGGATCGAACGACAGATCCTGGAACGGAATGGCCATTTCCACCGTCCAGCCATCGTTCACCACCCGGGCGCGGCCCGTCCAGATTGTGTTCCATTCGCGGATGAAATCCGTGTTGTTCTGGATGAGTTGATCCAGGCGCCCGCCCAGCGAGTTCATGACGAATTGATAGGCGTTGCGCCGCGTGTTCAGCGGGTCGAGATAGATGCGCACCGTGTCGTCGCCGCCGAAATTGCCATCGCGATTCATGCTCGTGCCGCGGATGCGGTCCGGCGTGCGGTCATAAGCATAGACATGGACGTAGAGATTGTTGGCGTCATAGAGAAAGCGCACGTCGGTGTGTTCGGACGCGGGCGCTCCCTCATTGGGGTCGGTTTGGTAGAACTCGGTGATGGCTTGCGCCTTCTGCCAGACCGGATCGGACAGATCGCCATCGATCACCGGCGCGTCCGCGGCCTCGATCCGGGTTGCCATAGCGGTCGGCATATAGGTGGTGAAATCGCGCAACGGAGCGGGCATCGGAGCCTCGGCGCTCCAGGCGCTACCGGCGAAGAGAAGCAAGGCGCCTGCCGCAATGCTTGAACTGAGCGCGACGGCGCACAAGGCGCGTCCTCGCGCGGCGCAGTGTTTCAGCGCGCTTTCCCCCTCCATCAGCTAGGCAATATCCCCGAAAACGGCCGGCGATTAAGGCTGCGCGGCTTTGAACGTTTACTATCGGTAATCTTCCCGAGTGTCGACGGCTAGCGGGGCGTGGCCTTGTTGGCAGATTGTCGCTCCTATAAACCGCATCCCACCGCCACCCGACAGAGACGATATGGCCCGTTACCGTTTGACTGTGGACACCGGAGGCACGTTCTCCGATTTCGTCTATCTGGACGAACAGACCCGCGAAATCTCCGTCGCCAAACTGCCCTCGACGCCGGACGATCCGTCGCGGGCCATTCTCGCCGGCGTCGAGCTTCTTCTCGCCAAAGGCGTTCAACCTACGGACATCGGTTATTTCTGCCATGGCACGACGGTTGGCACCAACGCGCTGCTCGAAGGCAAAGGCGTTCGGACCGGCTTGCTGGTGACCAAGGGATTCCGCGGCATCTATGAGGTCGCGGAGCAATGCCGTCCGCACGGCTCGGCCATTTTCGACATTTTCTACGATCGTCCGCCGCTGTTGGTGCCCGAGAGCCTCACCGGCGAAGTGACCGAAAGGGTGTCCGCGTCCGGCGAAGTTTTGCTCGCTCTGGATGAAACGGCGCTTCAGACAACCATTCGCGAGTGGCGAGAGGAAGGTCTCGAGTCGGTTGCGGTCTGTCTCTTGTTTTCGTTTCTGAGGCCCGAGCATGAGAAGCGCGCCCGCGATATTATCGCGGAGGAAATCCCCGGCTGCGCGGTCTCGCTGTCGTCGGATATCGTGCCCCAGATCCGCGAATATCACCGCCTGTCGACGACGGTTATCAACGCTTACCTGGAGCCGATTCTGGCGCGTTACATCGGCAATCTCGAAAAACGCCTGTCGCAGGCGGGACTGACGACGCGGCAGAAATACATCATGCAGTCCAATGGCGGTATGGCCACATTCGCCGCGAGCGCGCGGAAGGCGGTTGCGACCGTGCTCTCGGGGCCGGCCGGCGGCATCACGGCAAGCGTGCAGACCTGCCGCACGACGGGCCTTCTCAATCTCATCACCTTCGACATGGGCGGCACCTCCTGCGATGTCGCGCTGATCAAGGATGGCGAGCCCTCGGTGCAGAACCGCGGCAAAATAGAAGAGCGCGATATTTCGCTTCCCATGATCGATATCAATACCGTCAGCGCCGGCGGAGGAACGCTGGCGCGCGTGGATCGCTTCGGTCAGCTCCAAGTCGGACCGCAAAGCGCCGGCGCCGTGCCTGGACCTGCCTGCTACGCGCGCGGCGGCGTCGAACCTACCATCACCGATTGCAATCTGGCGTTGGGCTATCTCGGGGAGGACAATTTCCTCGGCGGCAAGATGAAGCTCGATGCGAAAGCGGCCGTCTCGGCGATCCAGTACGGCATTGCCGATAAGCTCAAGCTGAGCGTGATGGATGCCGCCGAAGGCATCGTGCGCATCATCAATGTCAAGATGCAGGAGGCGATCAAAGCGATCTCCACCATGCGCGGGCATGATCTGCGCGATTTCCATCTGCTCGCCTTTGGCGGCGCGGGTCCGCTTCATGCCTGTGCCATCGCCGCCGAGCTCGGCATGGCCGGTGTGGTCGTGCCCCCTTACCCCGGCGTCTATTCCGCCATGGGTCTTTTGATGTCGGACGTGAAGCACGATTACATCCGCTCGAGACTGGCCGGACTTGCCGCGGTGACGGCCGAGGAAGTCGCGGGAACATTCGCGCAATTGCAAAGCCAGGCTGAGCGCGATCTGCGCGATGAGGGGTTCACGGCATCCCAGATCGAGATCGAGCGCGCTCTCGATATGCGCTACGCCGGGCAGGGCTACGAAATCACGATTCCTTGCGAATTCCCGCTGGACGCCGGCTCGCTTTCAAGGCTGCGCACGCGGTTCGACGAAAGCCACAAACAGATGTTCGGCCATACCGCGCCGGAAGAGCCCGTCGAGATCGTTTCCTACCGGCTGCGCGGCATCGGCCGCGTGCCCCCGGTGGAGCTGCCCAAGCATCGGGCTCAAGGCGGCGTATTGAAGGATGCGCTGCGCGAGACCCGCAAAGCGCGCTTCGACGGCGTCACGCTCGACTGCCCGGTCTATCAGCGCGAGCGCCTCGATGTCGGGGCACATTTCACAGGACCCGCGATCGTCGACCAGCTCGATGCCACGACGGTCGTTCCGCCGGGTCATATTGCGCGCGTCGACGCCTTCAAGAACATCCTCATCACCACCGGGAGCGCATAGATGGCGAGGGGTGAAGCTCAACTCAATGTGGTCGATCTCGAGATCATCAAGGCGAGCCTCTCGGGCATCGTGCAAGAGATGCAGAACTCGCTCTTCCGCACCGGTTTTTCCACCATCGTGCGCGAATCCCAGGATGCCTCCTGCGCGATTATGGACACCAATGCCGATGTGATCGCGCAGCATGTGGTGCTGCCCTTGCACATGGGCGCTTTCCCGGCTTGCTGCGCCGCGGTGATCAAGGCTTATGGCGGCGACATCGTCGATGGCGACGCCTATCTGATCAATCATCCCTATGAGGGCGGCAGCCCGCACGCCCCCGACATGGCGGTGATCACGCCGATCTTCGTCGAAAGCGATTTAATCGGATTCTGCGGGTCGATCGCGCACAAAAGCGATATTGGCGGGCCGGTGCCGGGCTCTTGTTCCGGCCAGGCCAAGGAGACCTTCAACGAAGGCCTGCATCTACCTGCCGTCCGCTATTTCCGCGGCGGGAAGCGCAATGTCGAAATAGAGCGGATCATCGCCGCCAACAGCCGCACGCCGGAGCTGGTGCTTGGCGACATTCGCGGCCAGCTTGGGGCAAGCCGGCTCGGCGAGCAGCGTGTCGCCGAACTCATCGGAAAATTCGGCAAAGCCAATGCGCTCGCGAGCTTTCAGCGCCTGCTTGATCTTGCCGAGACCAAGATGCGCAGCGCCATTTCCGAATGGCTGGACGGCCGTTTCGAGGCGGAACGCTTCGTCGATGACGACGGTATCGAGCTCAACAAGCCCGTGCGCGTCCATGTGGTTGTCGAGAAGAAGGGAGATTCGATCCGCTTCGATTTCTCCGGGTCTGCGGACCAGACCAAGGGGCCCGCCAATGTGCGCCCGCCTCTCGTCAAAGCGGCCGTCGGCTATGCGCTGATCTCGTTGGTTGATCCGCTGATCTTCATCAATAGCGGCATCATGCGCAGCTATGAGATCACCACGCGCGAGGGAAGCGTGCTGAACCCGCGTTTTCCCGCACCCGTCAACACCTATAACGCGACCGTGCACGCGATGGTGGAAGCCTTGTTCGATGCTTTGTCTCACGTCATGCCGGCGCGCGCCCGTGCCGATGGCTGCGGCAGCCGCTCCATCATCATAGGCGGGCGCTCGACCTCGGCAGGCAAGACCTATGTGCAATATGAGATCGTCGGCGGCGGCGCGGGCGGACGCGCGATCAGGGACGGCGCATCGGGAACCTCGGTCAATCAAAGCAACGCCAAGATTGCCTCCATCGAGATTATCGAAAGCGAATTTCCCACGCGCGTGCAGCGCTTCGAGCTGATCAAGGATTCCGGCGGCGCCGGAAAATTCCGCGGCGGCCTCGGCATTGTCCGGGAATATCTCAATCTTGCCGATGCGCGGTTTTCCATCCGCTCGTCGAAACATGTGATCGCGCCCCATGGCGCGGCGGGTGGCGGACCGGGGCGAACGGGCGACCTCACAATCAATCCGGGCACGGCGGAGGAAAATCACCTGCCCACGCGCTATGCCGATTACCCGCTGAAGGCGGGCGACATCTTTAAGCTTGAGACGCCCGGCGGTGGCGGACTTGGCGATCCGTTCGAACGCGAGCCCAAAAAAGTGCTCGAGGATGTTGTGCAAGGCTATGTCTCGCCGCAGCGCGCGGAGCGCGATTATGGCGTTGTCATCGTGAAACAGGGCCGGAAATGGCAGATCGATGAAGCGGCGACGGCGCGTCTGCGCGTCAGGAGGGAGGCCGGTCCCAGCTGAAGATCACCAGCGCATATTTCCAGGAGCCGTCGCTCTCTTTGCGGAAGAAATTGGTGAATTTGCCGGGTCCGGAGAGCATTTTTCCTCCACCCTTGGGCATCATGTCCATTGTGAAGATGCCTTGGGCAAAAGCCTGCTGACCGAAAGTCTGCACGTCGTCGAATTTGGATGCGATCCGCAGGTTGAAGGGATCGAAAAACGCCATCTTTGCCGCCGCGACAGCGGTTTCCCTTCCAATGAATCTCGGCGCATCGGGCACGGCGAATATGAAATCGTCCGTCAAGAGGCTCGCCCAACCATTGACATCGCCGGCATTGATCGTCGCAACAAAGTCGTCGAGACGCTTGTTGATGGCAGCCAGGTCCTCCGACAATTCGGCCCCGGACCCTCCCGAGAAACCGGCGCGCGGAAGATCGCTGTTCCAGATCCCGCGTGCGACCTTCCAGCTGCCGTCCGCCTGCCGCCGCCAGATCCAGATGCCTTTGCCTTCGTCGTGCACAGGCCTGCCGCCGCGCTTGGGCATGCTGTCCAGGACCCAGCGGTGCTGATCGATGGCAACATCGCCCATCAGCTCCAATTCCTCGGGAAATACGAAGAAGAGCGATTTTGCCGCGGCAAAACCCTCGCTCCAGAATTGACGGTGCGCGTCGACGCCGCGGAGCGCAGGCCGATTGGGCGCCATGCCCACAGCATCGCCGGCGGTATATCCACTCATCGCCGCGACATCTTCGCGGTTGAACGCGGCGACATATTCCGCCCGCCGCTGTTCGATGATGTCTCTATCGTTGACCGCCAACGGAATGTCCTATCAATACAGGCTGCGCACGCGCCTTGCTCGCATATCAGGCTAAGCCGCTCATAATCAAGCGGCCAGGTCCACACCCCCGCTGAAAACGCGTTTACCAAGATATTTCGATAGATTTTCAGCGGCTCGACCCACCTGAGTTGTGGTACCAAAAATGCTCCTTAGCTGAGCGGCATCCTCTCCCAGACGAGGCGAAAGGCATAAAGGAAAGCTTGATGGATAAGGATCGAGTCAAGAACACCGGCA
Source organism: Micropepsaceae bacterium (assembly GCA_035631495.1). Taxonomy (GTDB): domain Bacteria; phylum Pseudomonadota; class Alphaproteobacteria; order Micropepsales; family Micropepsaceae; genus CAIYRG01. Next base: position 14,411 of record DASQIQ010000392.1, on the reverse strand, counting down.
TCATTGGCCTGGGCGCCATGGGCTACCAGATGGCCCGTCACATGGTGAACAAAGGCTTCGCCGTCACCGGCTATGATGTCGCGCCCGAAGCGGCAAGGCGCGCCAAGGAAGCGGGGGTTAGGATTGCCGCCAATCCGGCCGATGTCGGAGCAGCGGCCGAAGTGGTTGTCGTGATGGTCGCGACCGATGCCCAGGTCGAAGACGTCATCACCCGCTCGGGTCTTCTAGAAAAACTGGCACGCGGTTCGGTGATCTGCGTCTCCAGCTCGACCTCGCCGCAAACCGCCCGCGAGCTCGAGGCGATCTGCGCCAAACGCGGCATAGGCTTCCTCGATACGCCCGTCGTGCTCGGCCAGGAAGCCGCCGACAATGGCACGCTCACGGTCTTCTGCGGTGGCGAGGCCGCTTCCTTCGAAAAAGCCAAACCGGCGCTCTCGGCCTTCGGCGCCAATGTGATGCATGTCGGGCCTTGCGGCACCGGGCAGCTCACCAAGACGGCGAACAATATGCTGCTATGGGCCTGCATGGTGGCCAATTACGAGGTGCTCTCCTTCGCCGCGAAAATGGGTGCGGATATCCCCAAGCTGATCGCCGCGCTCGAACATTCCAGTGGCGCCAATTGGTCGCTTGCGCGCTGGGGCCGCAGCACCGGTAAATGGGCCGAGAAGGACATGGATGTTGCCCTCGAACTGGCGCAGGAGGCGAAGGTCCCGGTGCCGCTTGCGGCTTTGGTGGACCAGCTGATGAAAGGCATGACCCAAGACAAGATGAAGGCGCTGTTGGGGTAGACTAGGCGACTGGCGCGCCGCGCCATATGCCGCCAGAATGAGCGGGCGCGGGTAAGGAGGACAAGAGTGAATATTCTGAAGACAGTGGCTGCTGCCGTACTCCTCGCGGGCGCGGCGTTCTCCGCTTCCGCGCAGCCCGCGACTCAGAAGCTGATCCCGCTCAAAGTCGCTTATGACGGCTATTCCATGACCACCGCGCCGATGAATTACGCGGTAGAGAAGGGCATCTTCAAGAAATACGGCTTGGACGTCACGCTCGCCTATATCGACGCCGGGACGACTTTGTCTCAGGCGGTGGTCGGCGGTTCCATCAACATCGCGCAGAACGGCTATTCGCCGGCGGCCGCCGCGGCGGTGCAGGGCGCCGATGTCGTCTTCATCGGCGGCATTTCCAACCAGCTTCCCTTCCAGCTCGTGGTGAAAGGCAACATCAAATCCGCCGCCGATCTCAAGGGCAAGAAGATCGCGATCTCGCGCTTCGGCGCATCCTCCGATATCGCGGCCAACTATGTGCTGCGCAGCCTCGGATTGAAGCGCACCGATGTGGTGCTGCTGCAATTGGGCGGGGAGGGGACGCGCACCGCCGCCATGTTGTCGGGCCAGATCGACGGCTCGTTCGAACAATATCCGCGCACGGGCGAGCTGGAAGAGAAGGGCTATCGCGTGCTGGTCGATTGCCTGAAGATCGCGGTGGACTATCCCAACACGTCTTATGTCTCGACGCGCGCCTTCATCAGCAAGAACCCGGACATCGTGAAGCGATTTATCATGGGGATTTCGGACGGCATCCATGCCTTCAAGACCAACCGGGAACAGGCGCTCAAGAGCGCCGCCGGTTTTTTGAAATCTAAACAGGGCCCGGCGCTCGATGCGGCCTATGACAGCTTCACCAAATATGTCTATCCCGACATCCCGCGCCCGACGCTGAAGGGGATCGCATTGGTGTTGGCCGAACTGAAGACCAAGGTGCCGGCTGCTGGCAATTTCAAGCCCGAACAATTGACCTATACCGCGCCGTTCGACCAGCTTGAGAAGGAAGGCTTCTTCGCCAACCTGAAATAGCCGGCACCGTTTGAAGGACCTCCCATGAATGCGCCGCGTCCGGTGAAGCTGGAAGCCAAAGCCGTCCGGCTCGCCTTCTACAATGAGCGCATGAAGCGCCAGCTTCCGGTGCTGGGCGGCATCGATCTTTCCGTGCATGAGGGCGAGCTGGTTGCGATCGTCGGACCGAGCGGCTGCGGCAAGTCAACATTCCTCGCCGCCGTGGACGGGTTGGTGAAACTCACCGGCGGCGAAATCGTTGTCGACGGCAAGGCCGTCACCGCTCCCGGCCCCGACCGGGCGATGGTGTTCCAGCAGGATTCGCTGTTTCCGTGGCGTACCGTGTCCCGCAACGTGATGTATGGGCTGGAGCTGCAGAACCGGCTCTCCAAAGCCCAAATCCGCGAACGTGCGGCCGCGCTGGTCGATTTGGTGGGCCTGTCTGGTTTCGCCGAACATTATCCGCACGAGCTTTCCGGCGGCATGCGCCAGCGCGTGAACATCGCGCGCGCGCTGGCCACCGATCCCGAATTGCTGCTGCTTGATGAGCCATTCGCGGCATTGGACGCGCAGACGCGCGAGTTCATGCAGGTCGAGCTTTTGAAAATTCTTTCGCGCGCCGGGAAGACGGCCTTGTTCGTCACCCATCAGATCGACGAAGCTATTTTCCTCGCCAATCGCGTCGCGGTGTTCTCGGCGCGGCCCGCGCGCATCAAGGAAGTCATCGCGATCGACTTGCCGGCGCAGCGCAGCCTGGAGGTGAAATTTCAACCGCGCTTCCGCGAGCTGCAGGATCACATCTGGCGCCTGATCTACGAAGAGTCCGCGTCGGGCGGCATGGCGATGGCGGGCTAGTGATGACCGTAACGCCGGCAGACGACGATCTGATTCCGGCCTCCGACGATGCCGGTGCGCCGGCTGCCGTCGCGTCGCGCTGGAAGCGCAACGAGAATTTCGTCCTGGGCACGCTGGCGGTGATCGCGTTCCTGCTTTTCTGGGAATGCTCGGTCCTGTTCGGCTGGATCAATCCGCTGTTCACCTCATCGCCGAGCCGTATCTGGGCCGCGGGCTATGAGATGTTCCGGGACGGCAGCATCTATCCCGATCTCGCGGTCAGTGCGGAAGAGTTCGTGCTGGGTTACGGCCTCGCGGTGATCGTCGGCGTGCCGCTCGGCATTCTGATGGGCTGGTATTCGCGGCTCAATGCCGTGCTCGATCCTTTCGTGAATGCGCTTTACGCGACGCCGCGCATCGCGCTCATGCCGCTGATCATCATCTGGTTCGGCATCGACCTCTCGGCCAAGATCGCTATCATTTTCCTCTCCACGGTCTTTCCGATCCTGGTCAACACCATGACGGGCGTGCGCACCATGGAGCGCGATTTTGTCAAGGTGGCGCGGTCTTTCGGCGCCTCCGACGGCCAATTGTTCAAGACCGTGGCGCTGCCATCATCGGTGCCCAATCTGTTGACAGGACTTCGACTCGGCTTGGGCCACGCGCTCATCGGCATCGTGGTCGGCGAGATGTATGGCGCTTCGGCGGGTATCGGCTTCATGATGCAGACCGCCGGCGCCACCTTCCAGACCGACAAGGTGATGGTGGGCATCCTCATCATCGCCGCCGCGGGCATGAGCCTGACCCAGGTCTTAAAGATGATCGAAGCGCGCTTCGATGTGTGGCGCCCCGACCACCACGTCTAGGCAAGCTTGTCATGGCCCTGCTTGACAGGGCCATCCAGCCGCAGCGCGTCCGCGCGGCGAATGAGCCTTGTGCCAGCCTGGATGGCCCGCTGTTGCGGGCCATGACAAGCTTTTGGGCAAGAGCGCGCCCCTCCCGTGTGGTTCTTTCTCCCCGAACGAATTAGATTGCAGGCAAATAGGTGTCTTTCCGCCGGAGGAAGCATGAAGCGCAAGATCCTTTGGGCATCATTTGCCGCGGTGGCCGCTTTGGCGGTCGCGACGTTCGTTTCCCAACGTCCCGCCGCGCAAACCGAACCTGACCTGACCAAGCCCGCGGGCAAGGAATGGCTCCATGTCGGCGGCGATTGGAGCAATTCGCGCTATTCGACGCTGACGCAACTTACCCCCGCCAATATCAAGAACCTGAAAGGCGCCTGGGTCACGCATCTCGGCTCTGGCCTTGGCAGCAAATATTCGCTGGAGGTCACGCCCATCGTCAAAGATGGCGTGATGTATGTCACCACCGGCAATGACGATGTCTTCGCGTTGGACGCACGAACCGGTGCGCTCATCTGGGAGCACCGCTCGGGCCTGGACCAGAACATCACCACCGTCTGCTGCGGCTGGGACAATCGCGGCGTCGCCATCGGCGAGGGCAAGGTCTTTCTCGGCCAGCTCGACGGGACCTTCGTCGCGCTGGATGCGAAGACCGGCAAGCTCATCTGGCAGAGCACCATCGGCAAATGGCAGGACGGCTACACCGTCACCACCGCGCCGACCTATTACAAGGGTGCGGTCTATACCGGCGTGTCGGGCGGCGACCGCTCCGCGCGCGGCAAGCTCACCGCGCTCGACGCCAAGACCGGCAAGGAGCTGTGGCATTTCTGGACCGCGGCGGGCCCCGGGGAGCGTGGCGGCGATACCTGGCCCTCCCCCAACGATCCCGACCCGCAAAAAGCGCATGCCTATCTCAATGGCGGGGCCAATGTCTGGCAGGCGCCCGCCATCGATCCCGAGCTCGGGCTGATCTATTTCAGCACCGGCCAGCCGGGGCCCGACGCGGTCGGCGAGGGCAGCAAACGCCCCGGCGACAATCTTTTCAGCTCGTCGATTCTGGCGCTGCATCTGGACGGCACCTATGCCTGGCATTTCCAGATGGTGCATCACGATCTTTGGGATTTCGATTGTCCCAGTCCCGTGGTGCTGTTCGATTCTGTCTATGACGGCGTCAAGCGCAAGGGCATCGCCGAAGCCTGCAAGACCGGCTGGATCTATATGCTCGACCGCACCAACGGCAAACCGCTCGTCGGCATCGACGAGAAGCCGGTGGAACAGGATGTGCGTGTCGCCTCCGCGCCCACCCAGCCCATTCCGCGCGGCGATCCCTTGATCCCGCAATGTCCGGAAGCGCTTCCGGGCTGGGTCACCAAGTGCATCTTCGGCGTGATCTATGACATGCCAATCCTGATGTCGCCCGGCGGCAATGGCGGCACGAATTGGTCGCCGATGGCCTACTCCCCGCAGACCGGATATTTCTATGTCAGCGCGGCGGATCGTCCGCAAAGCCGCATCCTGCGTCAGCTCGGCAAGACCGTAGGTCCGCCCATCGGCGCGCGTTATGCCGGTACGTTTTCGGCGGTCGATTCTCGCACCAACAAAATCGTCTGGCAGAAGAAGACGCCCTATTCCATCGGGCAGGGCAGCGGCGCGCTGGCCACGGCGTCGGGGCTTGTCTTCCACGGCGAGCCGAGCGGCTTGTTCCAAGCCTATGACGCGAAGAATGGCGATCTGCTTTGGCAATGGCAGACCGGCGCAGGCGCTGATGCGCCCGCCGTCACCTATGAGATCGACGGCGAACAATATGTCGCCATCGCGGTGGGGGGCGTTGCGATCCAAACGACGTCGGCCAACAGCGACATGATCTGGGCCTTCTCGCTGAAGGGCAGTCCGGGCGGACGCTTGCAGCCCTTCGATGCGCCGCGGCCTCCGGTATCGGTGGTCGGTTTCGATGGGCCGGTGGTGCAAGCGAACGCGGTGCAGTTTACCGACTATGCATTCACGCCCGCGCGCGTGACGGTGAAAGCCGGAACGAAAGTCAGTTTCACCAACAATGGCGGCGAAATGCACAACGCGTCGTCCTCGGATGGCGGCGGCTGGGATACCGGGCTGCTGGCGCGCGGGCAATCGGTCGGCATCACTTTCAACCGGCCGGGCACCTACAATTTCAACTGTTCGCCACATCCTTCCATGATCGGGCAGATCATCGTGACCGGCGATGCTGTTGCATCTGCGCCGCCCGTGGTGGTGGAGGGTCGCACCGGCGGCGCGGCACAAAGCGCGCCCACGCATGAGCATCAAGGCGGCTGAGGGCATGGCTTACGAACCCATCGTGCCCCGCGCGCGCATTGGTTTCATCATCCCGTCATCGAACCGCATGGTCGAGCCGCAGATGCAGCGTTACGCGCCCGCAGGCATCGCGCCGCATTTCATGCGGCTGCGCATGACCAACAAATACAAGCGCCCGCTGCCCGAGCTTCTCCCGAGCATCCTGGAAGCCGCCGCGCTGCTAATGGATTCGAAATGCGACATGATCGTGTTTCAATGCACCGGCACGTCGATGTCCGGCGGCGTCGACATGGATGCGCACGTCGTCTCGGAGATCGCCAAGGCAACGAAGCGGCCGGCCATCAGCACCGCTTCCGCGGTGAAGGCGGCGCTCGCCGCGCTGGCCGCGAAGCGCCTGGTCTTCATCTCGGAAACCGAACAGGCCGGCCACGACAAGAAGAAGCTGTTCCTGAAAGAGGCAGGCTACGAGATCCTCGCCGATAAAGCCGCCTGCCTTTCGGGGACGGATGAATATTGCATCACGGCGCCGTCTTATTGGTACGACATCGCGATGGCGCTCAAAGACGAACGCACCGACGCCATCTTCATCTCCTGCGCCAACATCCAAAGCATCGACGTGATCGAGGATCTGGAACGCGATTCTGGAAAGCCCGTCATCACCAGCAATCAGGCGGCCTTGTGGTGCGCGCTCCGTACGCTCGGTTTCCCCGACGTCGTTCCCGCCCTCGGCTCGCTCTTCCGTCGCGACCTCGCCCGCCCCGCCGCGTAATCTACCTCCCCTTGGTGGGGAGGTCGCTCTGCGAAGCCCAAAGGGCGAAGCAAGGCGGGTGGGGGGTCAGTTCACCCCCGTAATCCGATTATATCGAGCGATGACGTCCTTCGGTGTCGCGGCCATTTTCGCGATCACATCCCGCACCGCATTTCCATCAATCGGCGTAATGTCGAGCTTCGCGCGTTCCGCATCGGCGAGAAAATCGCGATCCTTGGTCATCGCCATGAAACCGCGCTGCAGCGCCGCGGCGCGATCGGGCGGCACGCCGGCCGGCGCCACGAAGGGCAGCGCCATGTAAAGCGGCGCCTCGGTGAACGCGATCACCGAAAGCGCGGCGGGATCGCGCGTGAGCTCGCTCGCCAACGGCACATCGTGCAGCAGAGGATGCCGCGTCTTGCGGCCGAATTGCAGCAGCACGCGCACGTCTTTCGCCTCCCACAGCGCGCGCTGGTTCGCCATGATCGAGTTGAGCCCGATGACCTGGCCGTCCAGATCGCCCTGCTGCATGGCGAAGAACATGCCCGCGGCGCCAGAGAACCCATCCTTCACTTCGATGTTCAGCTTCAGCGCATCGCGGGCGACCAGCGCGAAGGTCAGATTGGTCGAGCCCGGCCCATCGCCGCCGATCAAAGCGGGAGGCGCCGGCGGCGCCAGATCCTTCACGGTTTTTGCGGGATGTCGCGCATTGACCACAAGGATATAGGCGTCGGTCGCGAAGGCCGACAGGCTGCCCAGCCAGGTCAGCTTGAGCGGATCGAATTTGGCGGATCGATCCCCCTGGATCGCCAGCTGCGCAATACCGCGCTGGATGATGGCGATGACAGAACCGTCATTATCCTTGGTGTCGGCGAAGGTATTCGCTAGCGCGAGCCCGCCGCCTTCCGCGCGATTGACTGCCACGATCGAGGGCCCCCCCGGAATAAAGCGCCCGAGATGTTTGGCCACCAGCCGCCCCGACAGATCGTTGATGCCGCCCGGCGCCGTCCCGATGATCAGCGTGACCGTGCGCCCTTTGTAGAATTGCTCCGCCGATTGTGCCGACGCAGAGCGCGCCGCCACGCCGGCAAAGCCCGCGCCGAGGAGAACCCCGCCGAGCCGCCGCAGGAACTCTGTCCGGTTCATCGCAAATAAATCGCCCATCGCCCCCTCCCTCAATCTCGGAACAGAGTCTTCAGGCCCAAAAAGGCCGGGACGGGATGCGTCACCACATAGGTCGGCACGGTGGACAAATATTGCCGGTAGCGGCCCTTGAATTCGAAACGCTCGCGGAAATGGGAATGCCGGAAGACCTCGTAAATCTTGGGCACGATGCCGCCCATGATGTAGACACCGCCCCGCGCGCCGAAGGTCAGCGTCACATCGCCAGCGAATGTGCCCAGCATGGCGCAGAATATCGCGACCGCCTCGCGGCATTGCGGATCGCACCCGGGATACAGATTGGTGATGTGTTCGGGCGTTGCGGGCGCCGCGGGTTTCCCGGCAAGCTCGCACAGCGCGTCGTAAAGATTGACCAGGCCCGGCCCCGACAACACGATTTCTGCGGACACATGCGCGTATTGGCGGCGCAAAATGTCGATGATCGCCGCCTCGCGCGAATCCAGCGCGGGCAGCGTGACATTGCCGCCTTCACCGGCAACGGCGATCCATCCCGAGGGGCTGGGAACAAGACCGCCGACTCCGAGACCCGTTCCCGGTCCTAACACGGCGATGGGCGTACCCTCCACCTTCGCGCCATCGCCGATCTGCAGCAGGTATTCGGCGGGTAATTCCGGCACCGCGAGCGCATTCGCCGCAAAATCGTTGATGACGTAAAGCTTCGACCAGCCGAAATGCTGCCGCATCCCCGCGATGGAAAAACCCCATGGGCTGTTCATCATCACAAGGGAATCGCCAATGACCGGCCCGGCGACGGCCAGAGCAGCACTTTCTGGTTGTTCCTGTCCCGGAATCTCACTCAGATAGGCGTGGATCGCATCCTCGATGCGGTCGTAATCTCCGACCAGAAGGATTTGCGTTCGCGCGACCTCGCCGCCGCTCAGCAACGCAAAGCGCGCATGGGTCGCGCCGATATCGCCGAGAAGACGTGTTGTGCTCACGTTAAAGCTCAAACCTTGTGCGCCGCGGGCGTTTGCACCGTAGCCTGGCCATAGAACTGCGACATCAGCCAGATGGCAACCGCGCCGATCAGCATCGGCACCCCGGAGGCATAGAAAAGCTCCGCCGGAGTCCAGCCCGCGGTGAGGAGGAGGCCCGCGGCGAAGGGTCCAAAAACGCCGCCGATGCGCCCGATGCCGAGCGCCCAGCCGAGGCCCGTGCCGCGCAAGGCCGTCGGATAGAAATAGACCGACAGGGCGTTATTGGCCTTCTGGCCGCCGGACAGGCAGAAGCCGACGAATGTCGAGACCGCGATGACAGCGAATGGCTCCGGCGACGACAAGACCTGCGCCATTGCCACCACCGAAACCACCGACAAGGCAAAAAGCCCCGACACCACCATGTAAGGCCCGAACCGGTCCATCAGCGGTCCGATGATGAACGCCGCGACAATGCCGCCCGCCAATCCCACTGTCGTCGCCGTGATCGCAATCTGCTGCGACAATCCGACCTGGACCAGCAGCGAGGTCAGCCATTTCTGCAGGAAGAAATAGATCATCAGGTTCATGAACATTCCGACCCAGATGAACATCGTGCCAAGCGCTCTGCCGTCTTCCAGCAGCTGGCCGACCCGGACTTTGCGCAAGCCCTGCTGACCGGCAATGAGCCGGGTCGTGTCGGCAATCGTCACATCGGGCGCGACGCGACCCAAAATGCGAACCGCACGCCGTCTGTCGCTTCCGCGATTGATGAGAAATTCGAGCGATTCGGGGAGCGCAAAAAAGAACAATGCCGCCAGCACCAGAGTGGTGATGCCGCCGAAGGCGAGGACCGCGCGCCAGCCAAAGGGCTCAAGTAGGAAACCCGCCACGACGCCTGCTGCAATCTGACCGAGCGAGAAGCCGATATAAATTAGCGTGATCGACGTGGACCGGACGCGTTCGGGGAAATATTCGCCCGTCAACGCCACCGCGCTCGGCATGGCCCCACCAACGCCGATGCCGGTCAAGAAGCGAAAGCCGATCAGCATCGCGACGCTGGACGAGGTGATGGTGAGAAACGTCAACGCGCCGAATGCCGTTGTGCAGGCGACCACCATGCGCTTATGGCCGAATCTCGCGGATAAAGGCGAGAGGAACAAATAACCCAGAAGCAGTCCGACCATGTCGGCGGTCAGGATAGTGCCGAGCGTGCTGTTGGGGACCTGCCAAAGCCTGGTGATTTGCGGCGCGATATAGCCGATGACGGAGGTATCGAAGCCTTCGACCAGAAGCGCGGCGCCGCCCAGAATGCCGACAAGGAATTGGACCCTGCCGATTTTTCTCGCATTGATCAGCGCATCGGTATCGATCGCGCCCGCCGTTTCCATCGCCGATCCTCGCTATGCTTTTGAAGGGGCCGGTTGCGCGTCGCGCTGTGATCGCTCGGATTGGACGAAGCGTTCCGCCAAAGGTCCGATACCATAGACCCTTCCCATCGCGACAATCGCCGTGGCGCCGATGAGCATCGGCACCGCCATGGCGCAGAAGACGGCGGCCGGCGACCAGCCCGAGGTGAGCAGATAGCCCACTGCCAAAGGGCCCACAATCGCGCCAATGCGGCCGATGCCGAGGCCCCAGCCGAGCCCCGTCGAGCGCAGCGCCGTGGGGTAGAAATAGATCGAGAGCGCGTTGCCGCCCTTCTGCACCCCGCTGGTGCAGAAGCCCGAGCCGAAGGACGCTGCCGCGATCAGCACCGCTGCCGTCCACCACAGCGATAACCCCAGAAAGACGCTGAACATGGCGCCCACGACGAACAGCGACGACATCACGCGGTACGGACCGAAGCGATCCATCAAGGGACCGATGATGAAGGCGCCGATGATGCCGGCCGCGAAGGATGCTTCGGTGGCGATGATAGCGATATGCTGATCGAATCCGGCATCGACGAGAATCTTGGTCAGCCAGACCTGCAGCGAGGTGTTGACCGTCAGATTCATGCCGAGCGCGAGCCAGATCACCACTGTTCCGAACGTCCGTCGCGCCTGGAACAATTGCGGCAGCAATTGCCACAACGTGAGTTTGGCTCCGCTGCGTTCGCCGGCGACCAGTCGCGTGTCCTTGGGAATGGTGAGAGCGGGATCGATGCGTTGCAGGATCCGCGCAGCAGACTGCGGGTTGCTTCCGCGATTGACGAGGTATTCCAGCGACTCGGGGAGGATCGCAGCCAGGGTTGCGGCAAGCAGCATCGCCAGCCCGCCGCCGACCCACAATGCCGCCTCCCACCCAAAGGGTTGCAGCACAGCATTGGAAACTTCGCCCGCCGACAATTGCCCGAAAGACAACCCGCAATAAATGAAGGTGATGGCGGTCGAGCGCCGGGCCAATGGAAAATACTCGCCGGTCAGCGCGACGCCGGAGGGCAGCGCACCGCCCAGACCAATGCCGGTCAGAAGCCTTAAGATGAACAGCTCGGCCGTGTTGCCTGCCGTCGTGGTGAGGAAGGCCAGGAGCCCGAATAGCACGATGCAGCCGATGGAGACCCGCTTATGACCGAAATAACCCGATAGAGGCGCCACGAAGAGATAACCGATCAGGAGGCCGACCTTGTCGGCAGCCAGAATCCAGCCCAGCACGTCGCGCGAAATGTTCCAGTTCTTGGCGATCTGAGGCGCGATATAGCCGATCACCTGGGTGTTGAATCCATCGACGAATAGGATCAACGCGCCTAGCACGCCGACCATGATCTGCAGGCGGCTGATGCGGCTCGCATTGATGACGGCATCGGTGTCGAGAAGCTCGCCCGGCCTGTCCATGATGTCTCCCACAAGCGGACCTTTGGTCCTGGATTTGCGGCGAGCCTAACTGGAAATCAGACCCCCGGCCACCGCCAAAACCTAGCCTCATGAAAGGGTTATTCGACGGAACAGGCGATCTGCTTGGTATATGTACGAGTCTACACACCCGTCTCGTTTTTCGGACCTATGCGGAGTAATGTTGTTTTTTGTCGGGGGCGACAGATGAATGCAATATGCAGAACGGCGACCCTCGCCTTGGCCACGGCAGGGATTTTCCTTCCCCTCACGGGCGCGAAACCTGCGCAAGGCACGCCGCCACCCATTCGCACCTTCGACATTCCGACGATGGAGAAGTTCGGCCGGGAAATCTACGCCCAGGATCAATTGGCGTGGAAGGCCACTGATCTGGTGATCGACAAACGCACGCAGAACGGCGCAAGACGAGACGGCTTGAAAGGCTGGATCACCGAATCGACAAATGGCAAGGACGTCGTTCGGTTCATGCACATAGCCAAGCAAGGGCCAGAGGTGCTCTATGATGTCACCTTCGCAGAAGGCGGACCAATTTTTTCCATTCCCGCCAACCGCACTCTCTCATCCGATGAGCTGGCGCAATACAGCGCGCGGATGCTCGCGCTTCAGAACATCGACCAGCCATGCAGTGATCGGTACAACACAGTCGCGTTGAAGGATCCGGAGTCCGATGGTTGGCTCGTCTGGGCCCTGGCCTCGACCGATGATGCCGATCTGATCCTTATTGGCGGGCATTACAGGTTCACAATTTCGCCGGACGGCAAATCGATTCGCGCCAAGGATGCCCTTTCGCGCGGTTGCTTGCGGTTCAGCAAGCGCGAAGGGGAAAAGGAAGTGGCAAGGGGGAACGGCACGGGGACGGGAACCGTGGCGATGAGCCATATCGTCTCTCTCACCCCGGTTGAGATCCACGCCTTTGCAAGTTTGACCTACCAGACCCTCCTTTATGTCGGAACGAATGATGGAAAGGCGTGGAAGGTCGACAAGGGTTTGATGACCAATATCGAACAGGATGCGCCCGGATTGGATGGGTTCTCGGCGCGAAATTTCGCGGGCGTGCAGGAAGAGTGCACGGTCATCGTGTCGAAGCAGGGTGAGAATCCCAAGCGGTACTACCTCGCCGGCAAGGGAATGACGAAGGTGATCAGCGCGACGGAATATGAGCCGGCATTTTCGGTAAAATTGGAAGCAGGCTATCGGGCGGAGGGCCTTGTCTGTTCGCGGATGGACATCGTGCCTGCGCCGAATGACTACAAGATTGTTCAAGCCGGAATGGCGCTTTCGATCAGTGACAGGGGCACCGGACATGCGGACCGCATGGGCAAGCTGGAACTCGTCAACGGAGAGGTTCGGTACACGATTATCAAAGGTGATCCACTGACGGACGACCTCGCCGCGCGCGTGAAGACGCGGCTTGAAGCGCTTCAGAGCGCGATCCAGCCCAAGCCCTGAACGATATTGCGAATATAGCGCAGCCCTAGCGCGGCGTGCTGCGGTAGTTGGCGGCCCATCCCCTTCTTGGCGGCGGGCTCAGTTGCGGCGGCGGGGGTGGTTCATAGCGGCCAGAGGCCTGTTGTGGGCCCACATTCGCAGCCACCGTGGTCATCTCGGGCGTGGCGCAGCTCACAAGCATCACCGCGCTTGCCGCCAGCAGAATGTTTCGCATCGGTCGCTCCTTGAATGAAGCGCGCAGTTGTACGCCGCGCAGCGTCTCAACCCGGCGCGCGTATTTTACGTGTCGTCTTTGATGGTGACCAGTGTGGCCCATTAGAAGGGCTAGCGTGACAGGAAATCGATGGCGATGACGTTGAACCGCTCCGGTGCATCGATATGCGGGAAATGGCCCGCCTCGGGGAAGACCACCAGCTCGGACCCGACGATTTCTTTCTGCAATTTCTCGGCATAGCCCGGCTCGCGCAGCGGGTCTTTGGCGCCTGCCACGATCAAAGTCGGGCGCAGAATCGCGCGATAGTCGATCTCTTCCTTTTCGCCGGTCTTCACCCCGGGCCGGCGGAAGCGGGCCGCGGCCGTGCATTCCCAGGAGCCGGGAACGAGCGAAAGGCGATGGCGTCTCTCAAGATAGGCTTCGTCGCTGCGCAGCGGTGAGGAAATGAGGGTGGTCTCCAGGATTCGCCGCATATGGTCGCGCGTGCCGTCATAGGAATTGAGCAGCTTGCGCGCTTCGTTCACCGGCGCAAAGCCGCCGGCGGAGGCAAGGATCATGCGCTCGATCGGCCAGCAGGGTCGGTCCATCGCCGCCACGTTTGCCAACATGCCACCGCCCATGGAGTTGCCAATAAAATGAGCGCTGGTAATGCCGAGCGTTTTCAGGAAGGCCGCGATGTGATGCACACGCAAGGCGCGCATATCATCGAAGCTGAAGAGCTTGGCGCTTTCACCGAAGCCGAGCCAATCGGGCGCGATGACATGAAAATGCTCGGCCAAAGCGGGAAGAGTGAATTCCCAGGAGAGCTCGGCTGAGGCGCCGAATTCTCCCGAATGCAGCAGCACCACGGGAAAGCCGCGTCCGCCTTCCAGATAATGCGTGCACATGCCTTCGACGAGGACGAATTTGCTTTCGATACCACGCATGGCCGCTACTGCGCGGCGACCGCGGCCGCTTCGGGCTGGCGCATCTCTTTCAGCCGCGGATAAACCTCCTGCGCGAAGATGGTCAGATTCTCCACCGTATCTTCGTGCGACATCGGCCCGGCAAGGCCCATCATCAGAAGATTGCCCATGCCGCCGCAATGCTCGACGAAATCGGCGATCTGGTTGTAGACCTGATCGGGCGTGCCGCAGAACATGACGCCGGCGTCGATCAGATCCTGCACGCTGCCCGTCGCCATTTCCACCACACGGCCGTCCTTGGTGTAGCTGCG
>DASQIQ010000391.1:0-5751 GCA_035631495.1 Micropepsaceae bacterium | reverse complement strand
GATTGGGTGATGGATGGCATGAGCGGCCTCGAGTTTTCGCAGAAAGTCCGAACCGCTCCGGATTCGCCGAACCAATTCGTGCCCATCGTGATGATCACAGGACACACCAGCCACGAACGCGTCCATGCGGCGCGCGATGCGGGCGTCAATGAGTTCCTCGCCAAACCGGTGTCATCCAAGTCGATCCTCGCCCGGGTGATTTCCGTGATCGAGAATCCACGACCCTTCGTGCGCACGAAAGCCTATTTCGGTCCGTGCCGGCGCCGGCGTCGGACTGACTATGACGGCCCCGAGCGCCGCGTTGAGGACAGTGTTGTCAAACCCGGGAAGAAATCCGCGAACGCGGCCTGATCCCGCGAGGAAGGTTTTATGACCAACAAGCGTCCTATCGAGATATTCATGCCGCCCAATGTTCTCAAAGCCAAGATGGGCAATGGCAAGCTCGACCTCTCCGCGGTCAAACGGGCCGAACAAGCCATCGATAACCTCAAGGGCGAGTTCACGGGCTGGGTGATGCATGATGTGGACCGTCTTGTCGAAGCAGGACAGGCCTATGTGAAACAGAGCAATGAGGAAACGCTGGCAGATCTCTACCGGGCCGCTCACGACCTCAAGGGACAAGCGGCGACGTTTGACTTTCCGCTGATCTCCCGGGTGGCATCGTCCTTATGTATGCTGACCGACGATACGTCCAATGGCCTCCCACTGCCGCTGAAACTGATCGAAGCACATATCGATGCGATCAAGGTGATCGTGCGCGATAATCTGAAGGATCCTTCGGACCAGACCGCGACGGAACTCGCCGCGGAACTTGAGACTCAAGTCGCAGGATTTTTAAAAAAGCACGCGGCGGCCTGAACGCCCACGAAGGTTTTAGGCTGCGCGCCGGTTGATCGCGACGGGCGTGAGCGAAGCCAGGACTTCCACGATCCCCGGCGAAAGCACGACCGCCGTTTGCGGCAATGGGCGCAGCTCAGGGACTACGGACGGCCGATCGGGCATCGTCCACAGCGCATAGCTGTTCGCCAAAGGAGCAGGCTGCTGCGCCGGATCGTCATTCGCTGCGGCAATCTGGTTGGCGTCGGCAGATTGCGTATCGCTAACGGACGGCAACACATTGCCGATGGCGGCCAGGTCCGTCACGTCGATATTCGAGGCCACCATTTGCGGCTGAACTGGGTTCGCGGGCGGCGCCGGCATCTGCTGTGGCGGACGATTCACCACCGAGGCGTAGAGCTCGCCCACCGTCTTGGCCCTGCCGTCGGCGTGAAAGAACATGGACTTGTTCCCTTTCGATGCCTGCGGAAACGCGACATCGGCACGCATATTCGGATTGCTTTCGCTGAGCTGAATGAGATGGCGGGCGCCGTTCGTGCCGAGGAAATGGGCGGCATAGAGTTCGCCGGCGCAGACGGTGCGCCCGAGCGCGCATTCCAGAGACTGTTTTGTCTGCTTGGCGGACTCTCCGGCCATCACCGCGGACAGCTCCGGATCCTGCCGCAAGGCAAGAATTGCCGCCTTGGTGTCGTTGGACGCCACGACGTAACGGCCGTCGCTCGTCTGCTGGATGGCATTCGCATAGGACCCCAACCCGTAGCGGCCGCCATATTGCTTGACCAGGCCGAGCCAGGTCTGATCGATGAACTGGAAGAGCCCAGAGGCCGAGGAACTCTTTGATTTTGCTTGGGTATCGAGGCTGCTTTCGCGCATCGCGGTGTTGAACAGATAGTCGAAGTCCAGGCCCGTCTTGTGACTTGCGGCGTGAAGCGCGGCCATCACATCGGTGCGCACTGTCGCGGCAGCTGACTGAATCTGAGAAATCATCGGGCCGGGTTCTCAACGCTCACCCTGTTTGCCACGCAATGGGCGTGCCAATTGGGAAAGGTCAGAGGATGTCACGCAATTCGCCGACGACGCGCGAGAGTTCGGCCGCACCGTAATGGACCGCCTGCCCCGCTCCCCACACGGTGCCGGGCCAGGCGGGATCGCCCCTAACACGGGCGACGACGTGAACATGGAGCTGCGGGACCATATTGCCGATCATGGCGACATTGATCCTGTCGCAGCCGCCACGGGCTTTCGCCCAATCTTTCAGATGCTCACCCACCCGTGCGATTTCCCCCGTGAGCACAGCGCGCGACGGTTCATCCAAGTCGAAGAATTCGCCCAGTTCGGGACGGCGCGGCACCAGGACGATCCAAGGGAAGCGCTTATCGTTCATCAGCAATACGCGCGACAACGACCAATCCGCGATGCCCGCAGTATCGGCCATGAGCCGTGGATGCAGCACGAATGCCATCGTCTCCCCCCACAGGGCCATTCTATCACGGAACGGCAAATCGGCGGGGATCGAAAGCGCGGTAGTCGGCGTGCCCCGGCCGGCCCAGAACCAGACCGCAAATGGCATCGGCCACGGCGGGCGCGAACAGGATTCCATTGCGGAATTGACCACCGGCGACAAACAGCCCGGCCGCGCCGGTCGCCCCGAGCACGGGTGCGTCATCGGGCGTGCGCGGCCGCAATCCCGCCCACATCTCCACCAATCGCCACCCCTCAAGCGATGGAACGATGCGCCGGGCTGCCGCAAGCAGATTGTCGCGTGCCTGGCGGGAAACGGAGGTGTCGAAATTTGCGTCCTCGACGGTAGCGCCGATGAAGAGTCTCTGGCCCCGCGGCACAAGATAGACGTCATCCGCCCAGATCAAGGCTTGAGGCAATGCGGCCCCGGCCGGCCCTTCGCAGGCGGCCATCTGACCCTTGGCGGGCTTTACCGGCGGCAGATCATCCGCACCGATGCCGCCGATCAG
This sequence comes from Micropepsaceae bacterium, assembly GCA_035631495.1. Lineage (GTDB taxonomy): Bacteria > Pseudomonadota > Alphaproteobacteria > Micropepsales > Micropepsaceae > CAIYRG01. Next base: position 2,944 of record DASQIQ010000391.1, on the reverse strand, counting down.
GTTCATCCACGCCCCACAGGCCAGAACGACGATATCCGACGCCAGCATGCCGTCGGCCGTCACGACACCCACGGCGCGGCCATTTTGAATCGCCAGAGCACGCACAGCGCAATGCTCCCGCAAGACGCCGCCGGAATTGGTCAGCGCGGCGCACAGCGCGTCGGAGAGAGCGCGGTTGTCCACCTGTCCATCGCCCTCGATGTGAAGCGCACCCAAGAGATCGGCGGACAGCAGCGGCTCGCGGCGCCGCAGTTCCGCCGCCGGCACCCACGTCGCGGCGACGCCACGGCGCGCGAGCTCGGTCGCTTGGTTTTCAAGGGCGCGCACTCTCAGCGGGCTCTGTGCCACCCTCAATGATCCTGTTTGGCGATAGTCGATGCGACGCAAGCTGGCGGCTTCCAGATCTCGCGCAAAATCGGGCCATTTCGCGCGCGCCTCGCGGGCGAATTGCGCGGTTGGGTTTTCTTCGGTCCCGAGTTCGGCACCGGATGCGATCATTCCGGCCGATGCCCAGGTGGCCCCACGGCCGGCCAACCCCCGTTCAAGAATTTCGACCGCAATCCCCGCCGTCGCCAGCCGCCAACCGACCGCAAGGCCGGCCACGCCTGCGCCCACGATCAGAACCTTCATGGCCGGGCGCGGGCGCGAAGCTGCGCGATGGCGGACACCACACGCGTGACTCCGGAGAGGAGACACAGCACGCCGTAGAAATAAGCGAGCGGTGAAAACATCCAGCGGGGCGTGACGCACATCAGCGCAAAGGCGAGGAAGGTTTCGCTGTGGCCCACCAAAGTGAAAGGATGCACGAGCGGCGTTCTTGTATCTGCGACCCGCGGTGCAAATACCCTCGCCGCAAGTCCCGGGATCGCCGCGACCATCAGGCCCATCAGCAGAAACGCCGCGGCAAGAGCGTCCTGCTCATGGACAAGAGCGAAGGCGAAGGGAATTGCCGCGTAGACGAAGAGATCGAGCGTCGAGTCCAGGAAAGCGCCGAGCTCGGTGACGCGCGTCCGCCGCGCCACCATGCCATCGAGGACATCGATGAACCGGTTCAAGGCGAGAAATATGAGGGCCTGCAGAAAAAGCGAGTCGGCGATCAGCGCGGCGGCGGCCAGCCCCATGGTGAAGCCGGCGATCGTGAGGGCGGTCGCGTTCACGCCGATATGCGCCAGAGCATCCGCCAAACGTTCCAGCGGCGAAGCGGCAATCCGTCTTATGGGCGCATCCAGCATCCCCATCCGATTAAGCCTGATGACCAGGGGGATCAAGGGAACTCCTGGCGGGGTGACGGGCCGCCGGGCCCGGCTTATAGTCCAGCCGGGATTTGCGGCCATAAACCTGAAAAAGGCGGCATTGCCGCGGTTGGAAGCTTGTCGATTCGAAAGACAAGGGAGGCTCTGAAACCGTGAATTGGAAACTGGCGGGGATATTCGTGATGGCGGGTTTATACACAGTCAGCAGCTTCGCGGCCGGCAATGGGGATCGCTATGTCGGCGCCCCATTCGCGACGCGCGCGCCGGTGATTGCGCAGCACGGCATGGCCGCCACCATGCAGCCGCTCGCCTCGCAGATCGCCATCGATGTTTTGAAGAAGGGGGGTACGGCGGTCGACGCAGCAATTGCCGCCAATGCGGCGCTTGGATTGATGGAGCCGGTTTCCTGCGGCGTGGGCGGCGATCTGTTCGCCATCGTGTGGGACCCCAAGACGAAGCGCCTCTACGGCTATAATGGTTCGGGCCGTTCACCCAAGGGGCGGACGCTGGCCGATATGAGGCGCAAGCTCGGCGGCCGCTCTTATGTGCCCGGCTACGGCTCGCTATCGGTCACGGTGCCCGGGACAGTGGACGGCTGGTACGCGTTGCATGACAAATTCGGCAAGCTTCCCATGGCCGATCTTCTTGCGCCGGCGATCGCCTATGCTCGGGAAGGCTTTCCGGTGAGCCAATACATCGCCGCCTTGTGGGCGGCCAATATGGACAATCTCGCCGGCTCCGCCGATGTCGAAGAGTTCGAGAACGCCCAACACACCTACCTCGCAAACGGCGCGCCGCCGGCGCAGGGCCAGATGTTCAAGAATCCGGACTTGGCGCGCACCTATCAGGCCCTCGCCACAGGCGGCCGGGACGCGTTCTATAAAGGCGCGATCGCCAAGACGATGGACGCCTATTTCCGGCGCATCGGCGGCGATCTCAGGGCCGAGGATTTCGCCGCCCATCACGGCGAGTGGATCGATCCCATCTCGGTGAATTACCGAGGCTATGACGTCTATGAGATGCCGCCCAATAGCCAAGGCGCCGCGGTTCTGGAGATGCTCAAGATTCTGGAAGCCTATGATTTGCGGAAAATGGGACCTGGCTCTGCCGACACGCTGCATCTGCTGATCGAAGCCAAGCGTCTGGCCTATGAGGATCTCGCCAAATATTTCGGCGATCCAGATTTCGCCAAAGTTCCTGTGAAGACTTTGTTGTCCGCCGATTATGCCAAGCAGCGCCGCACCCAGATCCATATGGACCGCGCCAATCCGAATATCGGCCCGGGCGAAGCCAAGCTCATTGCCGGCGATACCACCTATCTGACGGTCGCCGACAAAGACGGTATGATGATCTCCCTGATTCAATCCAACTATGCCGATCTGGGATCTGGCCTGGTTGCCGACGGATTGGGCTTCATGTTCCACGACCGCGGCGCGCTGTTCTCGCTCGATGAGCGCTCGCCCAATGCCTATGCTCCGGGCAAACGGCCATTCAACACCATCATTCCCGGTTTCGTCATGAAAGACGGCGAGCCTTATCTTTCGTTCGGGCTGATGGGCGGCGACATGCAGCCTCAGGGCCACGTACAGGTCCTGGTGAACATGATCGATTTCGGCATGAACCCGCAGGAAGCCGGTGACTTCATGAGGTTTCGCCATATCGGCGGCACAGAGGTCACGGGACAGCAGGCG
>DASQIQ010000390.1:0-3793 GCA_035631495.1 Micropepsaceae bacterium | reverse complement strand
CTCAGCCAGAGGCTTTCTGAGCCGGGTGATTCTTCGGAGACGCAACCTTCTTGAACGCTCGCTCAAATGCCTTCAGGTCTTTCACCGCGATAGAACAAACTTGCCCCCGCCCGTCTCCAGTTCCAACATACTGGCCAGCGGAGACCCCACATGACCATCGACGACGCACGGCAGGCACGCATCCTCACCACCCATGTCGGAAGCCTGCCACGGCCCGACGCGCTGTCCGAAATGATGGCCGAAGGCACGACCAATCCCGCGATCTTTGGGAAGGCGGTGCGCGAGGCCGTTGCCGATGTGGTGCGGCGCCAAGCCGATTGCGGTGTCGACATCGTCGATGATGGCGAGCAATCCAAGCCGGGATTCATCACCTATATCGATGCGCGTCTGGCCGGCATGGAGCCGCGCCACGACGACCCGCCGCAGCTCGATTCCCGCGAGAAGCGGTCTTTCCCGGAATTCTATGCCCATGGGCATTCGGGCACGCGGCCGCCGCCGCGGCTCTGCACCGGGCCGGTGCTCTATACCGGCCAGCAGCAGCTCCGGACCGACATCGAGAATCTTAAAGCCGCCCTCGAAACCGTTGCCGTGACGGATGTTTTCATGCCCGCGGTCTCGCCCGGGCAGATCTTTCGCTACCATGTGAACCGCTATTACAAATCCGACGACGAGTTCCTCATCGCCATCGGCGAAGCGATGCGCGAGGAATACAAAACCATCATCGATGCGGGTTTCATCGTTCAGATCGACGATCCGCATCTGGCCATGCATTACATGCTCGAACCCCATATGGGCATCGAGGACGTCCGGCGCTGGGCGAACCATTATGTCGAGATCCTGAACCACACGCTGCGCGACCTGCCTGCGGAGCGCATCCGGCATCACACCTGTTACGGCATCAATATGGGGCCGCGTGTCCACGACATCGAATTCAAGCATCTGATCGACATCGTGCTGAGAATTCGCGCCAAATTTTACTCATTCGAAGCCGCCAACCCGCGCCATGAGCATGAATGGCGGCTCTGGGAGGATTTCAAGCTGCCGCGCGGCAAGGCGATCATTCCCGGCGTGATCAGCCATTGCACCGTGCTGGTGGAACATCCCGAGCTCGTCGCCGAGCGCATCCAGCGTTTCGCGAAGCTTGTCGGCCGGGAGAATGTGATCGCCGGCGCTGATTGCGGCTTTGCCTCGACGCCGCGGGCGGTTCCCGAGGTGCATCCGACGATCGTCTGGGCGAAGTTTCAGAGTCTCGCCGAAGGCGCCCGCCTCGCCTCCCGCGCTCTATGGAACTGATCCGACGCGGCGGAATCGGCACCAGATGAAGTGTTGGGTCGCGCCGCCCGGCGTTACATGCGCTTCGTTGGTGCTCTCCACAGGCGCGAAGCCCGCGCCGAGTTCGGCAGCCAAGCCTTCCGCCGACCAGCGATGGACGTCCAGCCCGCTGCATCGCTCTGGGCCGTCGGGCGCGAACGTCGCCAGTATCAGATTGCCGCCGGGTTCTAGAGCTCTTTCGAGGACCGCGCGATAGGCTGCGCGATCCTGCGCATCGGTCAGAAAATGGAAGACGGCCCGGTCATGCCACAGGACGAAGCGGCGCTGCGGCGTCCATGACAGGATATCGGCGACGATCCAGTGTACCTCGCTTGCACGAGGCCCCAACCGGGCTTTGCTGGCGGCCAGAGCCGCCTCCGCAATATCGAGCACGCTAACATCGCGAAATCCCGCATCGAGCAATTCAGCGGCAAGCACCGATGCGCCGCCGCCGATGTCGATGATGCCGTCATCCTTTGCGATCCCGCTCGCCCGGATCATCTTCAGCGAGGGTTCGGCAGAGCGCTGAAACCAGCTGACCCGATCGGCTGCCTTGGTCGTATAGACGGCCTCCCAATGTGCTCTCTTATCCATCGGTAATTGTCCTAACCAAGCGGCACATCGAACGTCATGCCGTCATAGGCAGGTTCGACGCCCGCCGGAAGCTCGGCGGCAAGCTTGGCGTAATCGATATCGATGTGCATGTTGGTGATGATCGCGCGGCGAGGTTTGACCCGCTCGATCCAGGACAAAGCCGTCTCGACATTGGCGTGCGTCGGATGCGACCGGTAGCGCAGCGCATCCACGATCCAGGTCTCCACGCCTTCAAGCACAGCAAAAGCCGCTTCGTCCAAACCATTGACATCGCTTGAATAAGCGAGCTTTCCGAAGCGGAAGCCCAAGGACCGGACCGGTCCATGCGCCTGCCAGAAGGCGAGCACCGGTATGGGGCCCCCTGCCCCATGAATCTCGAAGGTACGAAACGGTTCGGGAATCGCGTGACCCGTGATGATGGGCGGATATTCGGTGCCCTCGGGAGTCACGAAGCAATAGGCGAATTGGCGCGTCAAATGGTCGAGCGACGCCTCGTCGGCATACATTTCGACGCGCTTGCGCATGATGAAGGTGAGCGGGCGCAGATCGTCGATCCCGTTGGTCTGATCGGCATGGGGATGGGTCATCAGCACCCCATCCAGTCTGGTCACGCGCGCGCCAAGCAATTGCTCGCGCATATCGGGCGAGGTATCGACCAACACTGTCGTGTCGCCGCGACGGAGCAACAGCGAACAGCGGCGGCGGCGATTTTTGGGATTGGCGGGATCGCAAGCGCCCCAATCGCCGCTCCCATCGGCGCCGCCCAATCGCGGCACGCCGGCCGATGAGCCGCAGCCGAGGATGGTGACGTCGAGGCGGTTTGCCGTCATGGCCTGGCTTTGGCGAAGAGGCGGAAGAAATTTTCCGTCGTGGCGTCCGCCATTTGCGAAGGACTGACGCCCTTCAATTCGGCCAGCATCGCCGCGGTGTGAACGATGTAAGCGGGCTCATTGCGCTTGCCCCGTGTCGGCTGGGGCGCGAGATAGGGCGCGTCCGTCTCGACCAGCAGCCTGTTCAACGGCACGTCCTTCAAAGTTGCGCGCAAGCCATCGGCCTTCTTGAAGGTCGCGATGCCGGAAACCGAAATGTAAAAGCCCAGCGCCAGCGCCGCCCCTGCCAAACGCGCCGTGCCGGTGAAGCAATGGATAACGCCTGAGAACGCGCCGGCGGCAAGTTCCTCGCTAAGGATCGCGATGGTGTCGTCCTCGGCATCGCGCGTGTGCACCACCAGCGGCAATCCGGTCTCCCGGGCCGCCGCGATATGAGCGCGGAAATTCCTGATCTGCGCCTCGCGCGGGCTGTGGTTGTAATAATAGTCGAGCCCGCTCTCGCCGAAGCCGACGACTTTCGGATGCGTGCTGTGCCCCAGCAGCACACCCGGACCATCAAGCGGCTCTTCGGCGGCCTCGTGCGGGTGAACGCCCACCGTGCAATGGATATCGGCGGCGGTCTCTGCGACGGCCCGAACGCCGAGGAACCGCTTCAGCCCGGTGCTGATGGTGAGGAAATGGCCGACTCCTGCGCTTCGCGCGCGGGACAGGACAATATCTAGCTCCGGCGAAAATTCCGGAAAATCGAGATGGCAATGGCTGTCGACGAGCATGTCCAACCCTGGCCGACCGGACCCACGATTTCAAGCATGAGCGAAAAGCTACAGCGCGGGGTTTACAATGCGCCTTGGCGCTTGGCGTTTCCGATCTCGCGGGCGGAGGAGAGAACGGTCTGGCGCGGCTCCAGATGGAGGCCTGTGGCGCGGTCGAAAAGCGCATTGACCTGTTCCCACACGTCCACGGCGCGCTCGTCGCTGTGCCCTTCCTGCGCCTGGCTCCGAATCCGGCGTGAGATCGCCTGAGCCAGGAACACACCGAAGTGACGCAAGCCCTCGGCG
>DASQIQ010000389.1:0-4919 GCA_035631495.1 Micropepsaceae bacterium | reverse complement strand
CGATACCAATCTGGGTTCGGGCGTGCCGGAAGAGGATCGGCACGACATCGCCGGGCGCGACCGTAACGAGCCTGGGAAATCGGTGCACGATGTGCGTCCAATGATTGTTGAAGCCGGCCTGCGGCGAGGGCCGGTTCTCATATGCCGTATGGGCATCGAGCTCCAATTTGATCCATTGCGCCACGCCGGCGCAGACGCCGTGATGAGTCGCCTTGAGCGCCAGGCGCATTCCGCTTGCGGGGAAGCGTTTCTCCTTAAGGTCGAAGCGCATCAGTTCGATGTCGTCCGATAGTGCCTGGTGCGGCACATTGTCGAGCGAGACCGCCAACATGCCCGGCGCAAAATCGTTGAACCCCGAAAGATCGAAGCCCGCGATTTTGCCGACGAACAACATGCCTTGAAGCGCCGGCCCGCCGGCGAGATAGCCCATGACACAGGCGGCCGCCGGGATGATGACGGCATCGGGCTTGAGCAGATGTTCATGCGCATGCTCGACGGTCGGCAAAACGTCTTCGGTGATGAGGCCGCTGGCAAAAGTCTCTGTCACCAACAATTCGGCTCGCTCGGGCATGTCGCGCGGCACGGTCATATCGGTCGATGATTTGGGAATCACCGTAATGCGATCCGATAGGCCGTTCTGCGCGATGATCTCCCGCGCCCGAGCCGCGATGAGCCCCACCGTTTCGCAGGTGGTCACTCCGGCAGCGCCCGCCCGCGCCGCCATCAATGCAAGGAGCCCGGCGCCGGTCCCGATATCGAGCACCCTCTTCCCGGGCGCTGCGCGCCGGATCGCCGCCTCATAGGATTCGTTGCGCTTGGAATCGTCCATCATCTGGAAATGCCAGGCAGGCACCACGCCGTAATAGATGGATCTGAGGTTGGGGTTTGCCTTCAGCAGATCGGGTTTGAGCGCGACCGCCTGGCGAAGGGCGTTGAGCGCCTGCTCGGTCTTCTGCTTCTCGCTATAGATCACGCCAAGATTGTGGAGCGCGTCGGCATAGGCAGGATCGATCACCACGGCGCGCTCGAAAGCTTGGGCGGCCTCGTCCTTCCGGCCGAGTCTGTTGAATGCGGAGCCCAGATGATTGTGCATTTCCGCCGTGGCGCGGGGCGAAGCCGCCGCGAGCTTCAGGAACACAACCGCTTCTTCGGCCTTGTCCTGCTGAAAGCGCATGGCGCCCAACAGATGGTTGGCTTCCGCGTGCCCTGGGTCGCGGCCAAGCACGAACCTGCATCGCTCCTCCGCCTCCTTAAGGCGCCCGGAGCGAAAATACTCAATCGCTTGAGACAAGGGATCGGCTTGCATCGAAAGCGAATTGCTCCGTCACGTCTCAATCGGGCCGCCGGCCCATCGCCGTGAACAGATTAAGACCTCGCCGATTGGGTGTACAATATTATGCTCAGCGGCGGGCGGACGCCCCTTCGTCCGCCAAGGGGCAGCCCAAATCGTTTGGCACGAGAGAAACAAACCCCAAGGTAGCGTCGCTGCCCCCGTGCGGTCGAGGACACGCGCCCTTTCGTTACATTCGCTCGAGTTCCGTCACCAGGTTTTTGTCACTCTCACGCCGACCATTCGGCCATAGATATTTTGCAAGATGTTGAAGGCCGACGGATTGCCGCCGCCGGTCGAGATCCGATACTCGAATGGTGGAGTCCGGTCCATGAGGTTCTCAACGGTGAGCTGAATGCTGATGTTCTTCAGATAATTATTGGCGGGCTCGTCCCCGGTGTCATAGCCGATCGACAGATCGAACGTGTAATAGGATGGTACGATGTTGGTGTAATTGTTGATCGCGCAGGGCAATGAACCGCCTTGATTTGCGTTTGTACCTGCAGCTCCAACCGTGCCGCCCGCCGTGAGGCATTGGAAGTTGACGTTCGGCGGGGCGGCCTGCGTATGGTAGAAATGGCCGGAGTAATTCATGAACCCGGTCACCTCCCACGGTCCGTTGCTCCAACCAAGCCGGACCCGATCCACGGTCCGCGGCCGCACCGTCGACGAGACGCCAGTCTGTGAGACGCCCCCGACCGAGTTAATGCTGTCGTAGTAGGCATCCGTTATTACGTCACCAGCGATTCTTTGGCTCTCCTGTTTCATATAATAGGTGCCGGTGATGCCCGCATTAAAGGCACCCAAATCGCCGGCATCGAAGTCATAGCTGACGTTGAAATCAAAGCCCTCGTACTTCAGAAAGCCCTTGTTGAAGACGCCGCCGTCATTGAGCCAATAGATCAAGGTTTGGGCGGCGCCCGGGACCGTATTGAGGGGGTGGGCGATCGCTTTCGATATCATGTTCTGGAAGGGGGCACACAATTGCGGCGTAAGATCCATGCCCGGACAAAGCTGGTTGTGGGTTGTGGGATCGCGAAGATCGCTCGGCACGATATAGACGAATCCCAAGGCGGAGTCGCTGAACCTTCCATTCGTCGGATTGCCGTAACCGACCAGCACGCTGGTGATTTTGATGCTGTACCAGGTGGCTTGGACATCGAGCCCCTTAAGGAAATTCGTCGGAGCATAATCGAACCCACCCGAATAGTTCAGCGACTGCTCGGGGTGCAGAGTCTGCCCATCCGTGTTGACGAATTGGCGCCAGCCCGCAACATTCGGCGATTTCGCGCCGCCATTGAACGACATTCCCGCAGGCTGATCACCGCATTTAAAGCCGGCCTTGACGAGTTTTTCCGAGCCGGAACCGGGCGTAGGTAGTCCGTTGACGCAAGCGATGTTGATTAGGCTGTTATTCGAGAAGACGGCCGCGGGCAGCCCAAAGGCGTTCCATGCGGAGTTGGAGAGCAACGAGTTCTCGCCGAAGTTCGGGGCGCGGAACGAAGTGCCCCAGCCGCCTCTTAAGGTCAGGTCCTCGATCGGGGACCAGTTGAAGCCGACCTTCGCATTGCTGGTGCCGCCGAAATCGCTGTACTGGTCGTGGCGCCAGGAGGCTTCGAGGTCCAGTTTTCTGAAGAAGGGTAACGCATTCTGGTCGCTGAAGATGGGGACGTTCAACTGCCCGTACACCGCCCAGAGAGATCGCGATTGCGGATCGGTAAGGACGTCGACCAAGGTACTAGTCTGACTCTGGGTGAATTGCGTGAGGATATAGTGGTTGCTGATGTAACTGGCGCCGACGGCCCCTTTGACAGCGCCGGCCGGCAGATCGAACAGCGGGCCATCGGCCTTGACGGCCTTCTCGTTGACCCAGAACGCCTCGGCGGATTGGCTGTAGAAATTAACATAACCCAGCGTAGTCGGGGAGTTGCACTGGATCGTCCTGGGATCGCAAAACAGGTTCAGATAGGGGACGGTGGCGGGCTTCACAAAGCTGGCGATGCCCGGTTTCGTGCCGGTGGCTGGCGTTGCGGGTAACGTCCAGCCCAGGGCCGCGGACACCGCGGCTTTGCTCACTCTGCCGGTGAGGCTGAGCGCATTGGAGTCCCGGGTTTCCGAATAATAGATCTGCGCGGCCCAACTGTGCGGCAGGTCGATGTTGAGCCCGCCGAGATAGCGTTGTCCGAGTTCATAGGCGGAGCTGCGGGAGGGCGATTCGATGGACATGTGGTAGGCGACACGCAGATTGGTCGGCGCACCACCCGTCGGGTAATACGGATTGTACGTCGGCACCGCGAAGCTGCCGAGCTGGTTGTTGTTTTCTTGATTGAGCACCTGCGCACGGCGCATGCCATACAGGCCTTCACCGTAGAAGGAGATGTTCTTGGTCAGCCGCTGATCGACGGTGACGGCGCCGCCGGTGAACTGTAGGCCGGCGCTGTAATCGACGATCGAATAGGGGTTGAACTCGTTGCGCGTGCCCGCCAAATCCACGGCACCCAGCCCTGCGGTGGGGTTGTGGTTGGCTGCAACGTTGAACGTTGTCCAGTTGAGGGTCGAGCCGCTGAATGGCGCCGTCGGACCGAGGCCGTTATTGATCGGATTGAACGCGCTGCCTGTGCCGGCAGGAATGGCCCAGCAGTTCAAGCAATTGTTTCCATTTGCAGCAGGATAGTTCGTGTTGTCGTTGGATGTCGTGCCGCCGGTTGAGATGGTGCCCGGGATCGAGGAGGCGAGCGGGGTGCGATTGTCCAGGCCAAAGGGCGAGAAGTCGAAGGTGTATCTGCTGTTGACCGTCCCCTTGGTAGGGTTGAGGTTGCGCCATTCATAGCTCAGCGTGATGTCGCCGCCGTCCCAGGTACGGCCCCACAATTGCGAGGCGAAATACTGATTGTTGCCGCCGCCACCCGACTTAAAACCACCCTGCGTGATCGCGCCGTCATAGGCGCGCTTTAAGATGACGTTGATCACGCCGCCGATGGCGTCCGAACCATAGGTCGCCGACGCGCCATCCAGGAGAAGGTCGATGCGGTCGATCGCGATCACGGGAAGGATATCGGGCTCGATCTGGCAGAGCCCCTGATCTTGCGGTGGATAACGCACGCCGTCGACCATCATCAGATTGCGCGGCGCGGTGCCGGTATCGAGCTGGCGGAGGTTGACACGCGTTCCTCCTTCAGCGCGGCCCGCGGCTATGGTCCCCGCTCCCCCGCCGACACCCACGTTGAATTGCGGGATCGAACGGAACAGGTCCGAGGTCGAGAGCGCGCCGGTCGTTTTAAAGTCCTGGGAGCCGAGATTGGTCACGGGCACACCGACGGCGACCGTGCCGCGAATCAGCGATCCGGTGATCAGCACCTGCTCGGGAACCTGTTCCTGGGCCTGCGCCATCTGCGCCTGGGCAACTTGCTGGGCTTGCGCGGCGATCGCATTGGCCATCGTCAGGAGCGATGCCGTTCCCAACAGAGTCGTGAGATTCGCGGTCTTCGGATTCATCGAAATTCCCCCCGGGGCGGCAAAGCCGGCCCTTTTTTGTTGTCTGGGGCGGAATTTCGAATGCTCTTAACGGACTCTACTCGGTACACACCTC
>DASQIQ010000388.1:0-5350 GCA_035631495.1 Micropepsaceae bacterium | reverse complement strand
CCTTGCTGGACGCGGTATCGAGCGCGGTGCCGAACTGCCATCCTTCCGGAAGCTTGACCCCCGGCTCGACCATGATCTGACGCGCGAAATACCCGGCCGGGTAAAGCGCGACCGCATTCCATTCGAGATTCAGCATGTCGGACGTCATCACGACCCGGCCCTGGTCGCCATCGGTGGGGGTCACGATCTGGAAATCGAGATCGAGCGTGCCCACGCCCGCGGGCACATTGACCCGGAAGGCGTAAACATCGACGGGATCGCGCGACCACTCCAGCGGCTTGCCCCCGGCGCGGATGGAGAGACCCGCGACCTGATCGATGCGCCCGGTCGGCGCGTGGTTGCCGGGGATCCAGCGCGGATAAAGAAGCATCGTCGGCCCCGGGCCTGAGACGGGAATGGTCTCGTGGACGCGGAAGATGTGGCGGACCGTGTCCGTGGCATCGACTTGCAGCGCGATCGTGCCGCGGAACGGCGCGTCTTTCGGCGCGGCGATCTCGGGGGCGACCGGCAAGGCCTGTGGGCTCACGCTTTGCGCAAGCGCGGCATCGGCCGACAGACTCAAAACCGAGAAGAGCAGAAGAGCGGTTTTCACGAATTCGCCTCCGGCAAGAACCTCAATGGAAAGACGACGGACGAAAGAACATCAACAATTACCCGACCAGGCCGAGCACGACCCCCTGCAGCACGAGCACAGCCAGCCAATGCCCGCCATCGATCACGGTCAGGGACACACTGCGCTTCTGGAAGGCGTTGTTCACGGTAATCGTCGTGATGACGAAGCCGAGCCAAACCAGCGCGCCCGAGATGACACCGATCATGACACTGGGTGCGCCGATATGGCCCATCAGCCCCGCCAGCATCAGCGCCATGACGAGCTGCGCCACGAAGGCGATGATCATGGGGCCGGCGGGCATGTGACGCTTGCCGTCGGGACCCGCACAATCGGCCTCGGTCCAGCCGAGCGCCGCCATCCATTGCTTGCCCAGGGCCGTGTACCAGACCGCCCCGACCAGCCAGCCGGCCACGGCAGCCGCCAAAACCGCGAGATAATTGATCATGGGCATGTCATTTCCCCCCACCATTCTAGAACGTCAGCTTAGCACCTTCGGGTTCGCTTGGCTTTCTGCGCCGCCCTACCCTGCCGTCAGGCCCCCGCGGTTGCCTTCACCCCCTCCATCCGCTAAAAGCCCCGCTTTCCGAGACTTAAGCCGCATACAAGGGAACGAGCCATGCGCGAAACATTGGAACTCAAGGTCGAACCGCGCAGCAAGCTCGGCAAGGGTGCCTCCTACCAGACCCGCAAGTCCGGCCTGATCCCCGGAATCGTCTATGGCGGCGGGAGCGACCCCGAACCCGTACAGGTGGACGAGCGCACCTTCGGCCGGCTTCACAGCACCGGCGCGCTGATGCAAACCCTTGTGATGCTGGAATTGAGCGGCAAGAAGACCCGGGTCCTCCCCCGCGCCATACAGCTCGATCCGGTCACCGACCGGCCTGTCCACGTCGATTTCCTTCGGCTGAAGCCGGGTGGACGCGTCACGCTGGACATTCCGGTGCGTTTCCGCGGCCATGAGAATTCGCCCGGCTTGAAGCTCGGCGGCGTCGTGAACGTGGTCCGTCACGAAGTGGCGCTGCTTTGCCCGGTGGATGACATTCCTGAATATATCGAGGGTGATCTGTCGGGCTTGGAGATCGGCGACTCGCTGCACATTTCCGCCTTCACGCTTCCCCCAGGCGTGAAGCCGATGATCAGGGAGCGCGATTTCACGGTCGCGACGGTTGCCCCGCCCACCACCTTCATCGAAGAAACGCCGGTCGCGGCCGCTGCTGTGGAAGGCGAAGAGGGCGCGGTTCCGGTCGAGGGCGAGGAAGGTGCGGTCGCTGCCGCTCCCGGCGCCGCTGCCGCTCCGGGCGCTGCCGCTGCCGCTGGCGGCAAGGCTCCAGCCGCTGCCGCGGGCAAGGCGCCAGCCGCTGCCGCCGGCAAGGCCGCCGCCCCGGGCAAGGCTCCGGAGAAAAAGTGAGACAATTATCGGACCTTGGAATTCGGCGGCCGGACGCGATCTTTTCCGCCTGCTGATTTCTGAGTTCTGATATCTCATTTTCCTTATGAGCGAGGGTCCCCTTCTGATCGCGGGGCTGGGCAATCCCGGCCAGTCCTATGCACGCAACCGGCACAATGTCGGCTTCATGGCCATTGATGTCATTCATGAGAGCTACGAGTTCGAGCCATGGCGCAGGCGCTTCGAAGGGGTGGTCTGCGAAGGAAGCCTCGCCCGGCGCAAGACCTTTCTGCTCAAGCCGGCGACCTACATGAATGAGAGCGGCCGGTCGGTGGGCGCGGCGGCACGCTTCTTCAAGCTGCCGCCCGAATCGATTGTGGTCATGCATGACGAGATCGATCTGGCGGCCGGAAAACTCAGAATGAAGGCAGGCGGCGGAGACGCCGGACATAATGGCCTCAGGTCCATCACCTCCGTCCTTGGCCCCTCCTATCGGCGGGTGCGCATCGGGGTGGGGCATCCGGGCGAAAAGGAACGCGTGCATGGCCATGTGCTGCAGAATTTCTCAGGTGCCGATGAGGAATGGCTGGTGCCTCTGCTCTCGGCCATCGCCAAGGCGGCGCCGTTTCTTGGCCGGGACGACGATGCGGGATTCATGAACAAGGTCGCGGTGACTTTGAACCCGCCGCCCAAAAAACCACCGCCGGAAAAGCCGGAAAAGAAAGATCAAGATGGGATTTAAATGCGGCATCGTCGGCCTGCCCAATATTGGGAAGTCGACCCTGTTCAATGCCATGACGCAGACCGTGTCGGCGGAATCGGCCAATTACATGTTCAGTACCGTTCAGCCCAATATCGGCGACGTCGCGGTGCCCGATGCGCGCCTGGACAAACTCGCCGTCATTGCCAAATCGGCCAAGATCGTGCCCACCCGCATCGGCTTCGTGGATATCGCCGGGTTGGTGCGCGGGGCTTCCAAGGGCGAGGGTCTGGGCAATCAGTTCCTTGCCAATATCCGCGAATCGGATGCCATCGTGCATGTCTTGCGTTGCTTCGAGGGGGGCGGTGTCACCCATGTCGAATCGCGCATCGATCCGGTTTCCGACGCCGAGATCGTGGATACGGAACTGATGCTCTCCGATCTCGAAAGTCTCGAACGGCGCATCGTGCCGTTGGAGAAGCGGGCAAAGACCGGCGATAAGGAAGCCGCGGCGCTATACGGGCTGATGATGAAGGCGCTGGACCTTTTGCGGGAAGGAAAACCGGCGCGCCAGGCCAAACTGACGCCGGAGGAATCCGAACCCTACCGCCAGCTCGGCCTGCTCACGCAGAAGCCCGTGCTCTATGTCTGCAATGTCGACGAATCCTCGGCCGCAAACGGCAATGCACAATCCCAGCGCGTGGCTGCAATGGCGAAAGAACAGGGCGCCGGGGCGATCGCGATTTCCGCGCGCATCGAGGAGGAACTCACGCAATTGCCGCCGGAGGAGCGCAACGAATATCTCGAAGGCCTTGGGCTAACCGAACCCGGTCTCAACCGGCTGATCCGTGCCGGCTATGATCTTCTCGGTCTCATCACATTTTTCACCGCCGGGCCCAAGGAAGCACGCGCATGGACCGTGGAGAAAGGCGCGCGGGCGCCGCGCGCGGCCAGTGTGATCCACTCCGACTTCGAAAAAGGCTTCATCCGCGCCGAGACCATTGCGTACGACGATTACGTCGCGTTCAACGGCGAGGCGGGCGCGCGCGAGGCCGGCAAGTTCCGCCTGGAAGGCAAGGAATATGTGGTGCGGGACGGCGACGTCCTGCATTTCCGCTTCAATGTGTGACCGAGGGATGGATGGCTTATTTGCAGAGGCGACTCGTCGGTGCACTTTTCTCGACCTCCCCCAATGTGGGGAGGTCGAACCGCTATAGCGAAGCGAGAGCGGTTCGGGTGGGGGGATTCTCATTCGCCCCCCCACCCGGCTTGTACGCTTCGCGCACTTCGCCGACCTCCCCACCAGGGGGAGGTAAGGTACCTGTATGACGGACCTCCTGCATTTTGAAGATTTCCGCGTTGGCCAGATTTTCGCGCTGGGGACGCACACGCTCGCGCCCGAGGAAATGATCGACTACGCGCGCGAGTTCGATCCGCAGCCCCAGCATCTCGATCCCGCGGCGGCGAAAGATCTGCTGGGGGGCCTCGCGGCCAGCGGCTGGTATCTTTGCGCGCTGGCGATGCGCATGATGGTGGACGGCCTGTTCATCCGCTCGACCAGTCTGGGCGCGCCCGGCGTCGATGAGGTGCAGTGGCGCAGGCCCGTGCGGGCGGGCGATTCACTGCGGGTCGACGGAGAGGTCCTGGACATGCGCGACTCCTCGCGCCCCGAGCGCGGCTTCGTGCGCTTCCGCTTCAGCATGTGGCGGCCCAAGGAAAATGGCGAGGACGAGCGCGTGATGATGTTCACCTGCTCGGTCATGTTTGGCCGCCGGAATCTGTCTGCAGGCGCGGCATGAGGGTCTTGTGATGTGGTTCGAGGATATTCCGCTCGGCAATAAAATCACCCTCGGCTCCTACGCTTTCACCGAGGAGAACATCATCGCATTCGCGAAGAAATATGACCCGCAGCCCTTTCATGTCGATAAAGACGCGGCCGCACGTTCGCCCTATGGCGGGTTGATCGCGAGCGGCTGGCACACTTCTTCGGTATGGATGAAGCTCGTGATCGCCTATCGGCATGGCCGGATTGCCAAAGGCGAAGAAGCCACGCAGGCGAATTTTGTTTCGCCGGGCGTGCGCGAAATCCGTTGGCTGAAGCCGGTGCGGCCGGGAATGATCGTCACCTATACCAATGAGCCTTTCGCGAAGCTCGACTGGCCGTCGCTGCCGCAATACGGGTTGATCGAAGGGAAGAACGAAGCGTTCGATCAGGACGGAACGCTGGTCTACAGCTTCATCAACCGCGTACTGATTGCGCGCAAACCCATCCCCTGATCAGCCGCCGATGACATGCGGCGCAAACCAGCCGCCGCCTCAATCGCACAAGAAATCGTCGCCGGTGGTGGGATGACACAAATCCGGCCAGCCGCGCGCTTTCCAATAATCGACGAGGCCGGCCTTTCGTACAAACGCTCTGAAGCGTTCAGTCTGACGCAATAGGGAGTAGGACGGATGCCAGAGCAAAGCAGTGGAGGCACTTATCAAATAGCCAGCTTGAACATTGCCTTCATAGAAGGCAAGTACGCGGTCGGAGGCTCCAATGTGAAGGTAAACGAAGTTCAGAAATCCGAGGCGCGGAATGATTTGCGGCAAGACAGCTTTCGCCGGGGCCGTGCGCAAGAGATCCGCAGCTTCCTTCACAATTTCC
>DASQIQ010000387.1:0-19685 GCA_035631495.1 Micropepsaceae bacterium | reverse complement strand
GATTCCCCTTTTCGCGGGAATGACATCTCAAGAAGCAAGCGAAGGGTGGTGAACGTCGGCGACAAGAGCGCAGCGCGGACGCGACTGGGCGATTAACCGTGACGATTTAGAACCCTCGCTTAAGCATCTTCCTCAACCCCGCCTTCACGTATGACGCCCATCTTTGTCGTGCAAACAACCAGGTGGACAGTATGTCTGTATCGTCAGTCTCGAGCTCACCGCCCCCGTATCAAGCGCCCCCAACACCGCCAACACCGCTGGCCAAGGCCAATGACGAGCAAACGGAATCTGCCAGCGTGAAGGCAACGGAAGCAGCACAAACCGGTCAAGCCAAAACCTCGTCGGCTGTCGACATCTACGCCTAAGCCCGCCTCCAGGCGGCCCCCGAAACGAAACAGCCCGGACGCGAGCCCGGGCTGTTTCACATTCGATATGACGGCTGCTTATGCGGCTTTCTTCACCAGCGCGCTCTCGACACGCTTGACGGCGGTGGGCTCGTCGATCCGCTCGATGGCCGCGACTTCGCGCGCCATCCGCGCGAGGGCCGCCTCGTAAAGCTGGCGCTCGCTGTAGGATTGCTCCGGCTGGCCGCCCGCGCGGTGAAGGTCGCGCACGACCTCCGCGATCGAGACCAGATCGCCGGAATTGATCTTGGCTTCGTACTCCTGGGCTCTGCGGCTCCACATCGTCCGCTTGATGCGAGCCCGGCCCTTGAGCGTGTTGAGCGCGGTTGTGACCACATCGGGCGACGACAATTTGCGCATGCCCACAGCCTTGGCCTTGGCCGTCGGCACTCGAAGGATCATCTTGTCCTTCTCGAACGCGATGACGAAGAGCTCCAGTCTGAGCCCGGCCACTTCCTGCTCGTCCACCTTCTGGATGCGGCCGACGCCATGGGTGGGATAGACAACGAAGTCGCCACCCTTGAATTCATGCTTCCTGGCGGGTACCGGCGCTTTGACGACCACTGGAGCTTGGCGACGACCGGGGCCTTGGCGGCAACCACGGGGGCTTTGGCAGCCACCGGGGCCTTGACCGTCACGGGGGCCTTGGCAGCCACCGGAGCCTTGACCGTTACGGGGGCCTTGGCGGCAGCCACGGGGGCCTTGGCAGCCACCGGGGCCTTGGCGGGCGCGGGCTTTACGGCGCCTGCTTTCACCGGGGCAGATTTGCTTGGGGCCACCTTCGCTGGACTCACCTTGAGCGCAACCGCGGGGGCCTTCTTCTTTACGGCAGTTGTCATAAATCCCTTCCTACGGCGCCAATCCGCCTACGAGCAGGCCCTCTCTCGGCATCCATAGCCGATTTCGGACCCTGTCTTTCGGGGAACCGGCGAGGTTTGGCATTGCGAAGCGCGCGTGCACACTGCCCCAATGAGGCCCGCACTCGTTCTTCATTGCCGAAACTCGGAAACCCTCCGCCGGGTACCTAGCGCCGATTTGCGGCGCTCCCTTCAGACTAGCTCGTGAGCTGAGTAAGTCGCGCCATCCAATATTTCATCGGTGCAAATATAACACAGGTACCGCGATAAAGGAAGAGAAATCTTGCCACAACTATTTGAAGATGCGCGTTAATCCTCATTTTCACGTGTTTGTGTCACGGCAAGCCCTTAACATCTGGCCCATATAAGGAAACCGCTTGGATCATGCCGTCTCTATGAGCCCGATCCCGGTTTCGTGCTGAAATATTGGTCGAATTTTGCCGGTTTGCCGTCCCATTCCTTGGCGTCTGGAGGCGGATCGCCCTTGACCGTGATATTCGGCCAGACTTTCGCGAATTCCGCGTTCACCTCCAGCCATCTCTCAAGACCTGATTCGGTATCGGGCCGGATGGCATCGGCCGGGCACTCCGGCTCGCACACCCCGCAGTCGATGCATTCGTCGGGATGGATGACCAGCATGTTCTCGCCCTCGTAGAAACAGTCGACCGGGCAGACCTCCACGCAGTCCATATACTTGCAGCGTATGCAAGCCTCCGTGACGACGTAGGTCATGAGCCTCTCCGGGAGCGCGAGGGCTCAAATAGGGCCCAGCGCAGCGGCGATCAAGCAATAAGCGAATAAGACGCGAGACTGGTGTGGAATCCAAATGTCGCAGTGTGGCCAACCTAATCCTGGATGACTTCATAAAGGAGTTGCGCCTCGCTCGGAGGTCCGCGCCGCAAACCCAACCCCAGAACCTTGAGAGAGACGACCTTGCCCCCTGCGGGAAGCGTCATGACATCGCCGATGCGCACCGCCGCGCTGGCCTTTTCGATGCGGTGTCCGTTTAACCGGATCTGGCCTTTGACCGCCTTTTCCTGCGCCAATCCCCGGGTTTTGCAAAAGCGCGCATGCCAGAGCCATTTGTCGATGCGAAGCGATTCGCTCAAAATGTCAGTCCGCTGCGATGAGCCCGGCAAGCCCGGCAAAAGGCGAGTTCGTTTTGACGGGCTGCGCGCGCTCCCGGTTTCTGCGGGCGTGCTTTGGCACCCGCATCTTTTGCCAGACCGGCTTGGCTTGCGGTTCGGGGCGGATCTCGCGTTTCCAGCCTAGCTCGGCTGCCAGCGCCAGCGCGGCGTCTGGGGCACAGCCCAGCAGCGAGACGATGGCCGTCAAGGTCTGATCGGCGTCGCGGCCCTGGCGCGCGGCATCGGCCAATGTTTCCTCGACCCGCTCGAGGATGTCCACGCGCACAGCACGACCGGCGATTTTGCGGAAAAACGCCGCGGCGAGGAATCGATCCGGGGTGTCGCTTGCGAGTTCGTCGAGCGCAAAGGAGGTAAGACCGGGCAGCGGCGGCGGAGGGATATTCTCCATCCGCGCATAAACGGCCCAAAGCATGGCGGCAAGGGCGGAAGAAGCGGGCCTGATCAAGCGCGGCAGGAAAATCGCGTGGTGGCCGCACCGAACTCCGAATCGCTTCAAGGTCCGGGCGGCTTCCCGCATGCCCGGGACGACGGCCCCGGGCTCCACATCCAACTGACCGAGATTCTCGGCGAGACGGAAGGCAAGGCCACGTGCCGGACCAGGTAAGCCGCCTTGATCCCACTCCGAACTGCGCGCCTCCGCAGCATTGCGCAGGGCAACCACCGGTTCGAGCAGCCGCGCGATATGGTCGGCGACCCAGCTTTCCAGGCGCGATTGCACCATTTCGCGCAATTCGCCTTTCAGAAGATCGTCGGCGAACAATTCCACGACGGGGCTCAAAGGATGCGCGCCGGCGGATAGCTTCGCCACCACCGAGCCCGACCACCAGAGTCTCCCATGTTCGCTGAGGGTGATGGTCGTCTCCGGCGCGTGAGCGAGAGCGCGCGCCCGCGCAACGATCTCCCCTTCAAGTCCCCGGAGCGCGGCGGTGCGTAAGGTTCGCCCGTGAATCCCCTCTGCCCGCGGATCGGGCGCGAATCGAAAGCCGTCAAGTTTGCCCACATGTTCGGATCCGAGCGACACCGCTCCGGAATCGTCCAGCCCCAGAACGAGATGTTCTTCGTCGCGCAAATGGCGCATGAGCAGCGCGGTGCGCTTGTCGATGAAGCGCTGGGTCAGCCTTTCATGCAGTGCGTCCGACAAGCGGTCCTCGACGGCGCGCGTTTGCGCCTGCCAATGCGAAGGATCGCGGGTCCAGCCCTGGCGGTGAGCGGCATAGGTCCAGGTGCGGATTTGTGCGAGCCGGCCGGAGAGCGTGTCCACGTCGCCTTCGACGATATCGAGCCTGGCGATTTGCCGCGCCAGCCAATCCTCGGGCAGCACCCCTTCGGCGCTCGCCAAATAGCGGAAGATCTGTCCGGCGAGACGCGCATGCTCGTCCGGCGTGAGCTTGCGAAAATCGGGAAGTTGGCAGGCCTGCCAAAGCAGACGCACGGCCGCCGGCGCGGATGCATAGGCACGGATATCCTCATCGCGCGCGAGCATTTGCAGCGTCCATTGATCCGATACGGGGCGCGATTTGATCAGGCCGCGCGCGGGCGGCGGCGCTTCCAGGCTCATCAGCAAGCCGTCCAGCGAGCCGAAATCGAGGTCGCTGTTGCGCCATTGTAGGGCTTTGACCGGATCGTAACGATGGTTTTCGATCTGCTGCACCAGCTCGGCATCGAAGGGTTCGCTGTCGCCGGTGACTCCGAATGTGCCGTCGTTCATATAGCGTCCGGCCCGGCCGGCAATCTGGCCGATCTCCTCGGGCCTGAGCAGCCGCATCGTCATGCCGTCGAATTTCTCGCGCGCGGCGAAGGCGACATGATCGACATCCATATTGATGCCCATGCCGATCGCGTCGGTGGCGATCATGAAATCGACTTCGCCCGATTGGTAGAGATCGACTTGCGCGTTGCGCGTCCGGGGACTGAGCGCGCCCATGACGACGGCGGCGCCGCCACGTTGACTGCGCACCGTGTCGGCCAGGCCGTAAACATCTTCCACCGAAAAGGCGACGATGGCGGAACGGCGGGGCAGGCGGGACAGTTTCTTTGGGCCTGTATATGCGAGATCGGAAAAACGCGGCCGGGTGATGAAATGCGTCTCCGGCGCGATGCGCGCGATCGCGCCTTTCATGGTGCTTGCGCCCAGCCACATCGTTTCTTCTTCGCCTCGCGCATTGATCAGGCGATCGGTGAAGACGTGGCCGCGTTCGGGATCGGTGCAGAGTTGGATTTCGTCGACGGCAAGGAACGCGACCGGGATGTCCACCGGCATGGCCTCGACCGTGCATACGAAAAATCGTGGGAACTTCGGCACGATGCGTTCTTCGCCGGTGATCAGCGCGACATCGCCAGCCCCTTTCAGGCGAACGATCTTGTCGAACACTTCGCGCGCCAGGAGCCGCAGCGGCAGGCCGATCATGCCCGAGCGATGCGCCAGCATGCGCGAAATCGCAAAATGCGTCTTGCCGGTATTCGTGGGCCCGAGGACCGCAGTGACTCGACCACGGAACGATGCAGGCTTGGGGCTTCCAAAGGCCTGCCGGGAACGGCGATCAGCCATCGACTCTACCTGTTAGGGCGAAACCTTCCGGTTTTTGTTTCCCGCATGCAAGCACCCATGCGAGAGCAGGTACGCCTGCGAAGAGCACGTGACGCGTGGTTGCAAAGAGTTCCCGACGCGATTTGTGGATGGAAATAGGCGCGCAGCACGGAACGCGAACAAAGCGTGCCCGAATCACCAACTGCGCAATACATCATTTTTCGTTCACGCACTATATATCGTCAATCCCCCTCCAGCGCAAACAATTCCTGGGGGGTGAACGCAGCATGAGCCGAAAATTGGAGTTATTAACGAAAATTTTCGCGTCTTCCGCAATCCATCAGTCCTCAGCTGCCGTGGCCAAGCGCCTGACCATCGAGTTTCACTTGCGAGGCCAACGCGACGACAATGCCGTAATCGGTTTCGGCCCATACGCGGACGGGTAGCTGATAGGTCCGTTTGGGGTCGGCACTGCTCTTGGCGGCGACAACCCAGGCATACATTTTGGGAAACTTCTTGTTGGAATCGATGACGCTCTGCTGGTAGCCGGCGATCTGGTTGTAATGGATCTGGCACACCACGGCCGGCCCTGTGTAGAGGCCATTGTCCATGTGGACATCGATTTTCTTCACGAAGCTGAACGCCACATCATAACGGCGGCGGCCGTCGAATATCGGGGCTAAGGCTTCGCAAGGTTTCGCACCGTTCGCGCTGCTGGTGAGAAATACCGCCGCGCTCAAGGGATCGAGCGTTTGCCTGCGCTGATCATCGCTCACCGGATAGCGATTGTCCGGATAGGGCGGGTCGGACAGCATCGATTTCGGTCCCTCGGGGCCGAAGGTCAGGGTGGCATGCCGCCGGGGCTGAGAACGGTTCTGGGAAAATGAATCGTACAGACTAGGCCGCACGCGGCCATCGCCGAGCAGGCCATTGGAGGAAGCTTCGATCTTTGCCTGCCAGAAGGCATTCACGATGCCCTTGGTCTCCAGAGTGGAAATTGCCTTGTAGTCGCCGCCCTGGAACCGGGCCGACATGGCAACCTTGCCCAGCGAGATGCCGCCGACATAGAGGTCATAGCCAAGGTCCAGCGTCGAAGCAGGCGCGCTGTCATCCGGTCCCTCGCCGCCAACTCCCAGAGCCGGCGAGCTCATGCCAAGCCCGGCGATGATCAGGCCGATGACACCATAATGGGCGGCTTTCATGACCCCTCCAATGCCCTCCAATACGAACCGCGAATGCCTAAAGTTCCCGAGCGTCAGCATAGGCACGCCTATGGCCAAAAAATGACCCATCTGCCCAAAAGGATAAGCATTAAGGCGGTAAAGAAAAATGACTTTTGCGCCAGCTCGCGCCGCTGTCAGGGAGCTTGACGGCGGAACGGGGCACCCCTATGAGAGCCGCTCTTCGATTGCGAGCAATTTTAAGGATCGGGCCATGGCGCGCCGCTGCGAATTAACCGGGAAAGGTGTCATGAGCGGGCACCTGGTGAGTCACGCGAACAACCGCAAGAAGCGCGTGTTCCGTCCCAATCTGCAGACCGTCAGCCTGGCCAGCGACACTCTGGGGCAGAACGTGTCCTTGAAGATCAGCATGAATGCGCTGCGGACAGTGGACCGCAATGGCGGGCTGGACGTGTTCCTGCTCAAGGCGCGCGATACAGCGCTCTCGACCAAGGCGCTGCGCCTCAAGCGCCAGATCGCCAAGAAACAGGCCAAGGCCGCCTCCGCAGCAGCCTAATTCACCTCCCCCTTGAGGGGAGGTCGAGCCGCGCAAGCGGCGAGGGTGGGGGAACAATTCCTTCCGGCGCGCCGGGTGAGGGGTGATTTCTCTCGAGCTAGCAACGCGCACTGCCGCGCGTGGAATGACTTCGGGCAATTAGCAAACAATGGTAGATTTCGCGCCACACGCTGGGGGCGCGCGAGGATGGTCGGATTCTTCGCAGAGTTGAGACGCGTCCACATCTCAAGTGGGCGCGCTGCCGGTGCCGCGGCTCGGATAGAGCTGAAATGAGCGGAGCAATCGACCGCCCGGACCCAAAGCCGCCCTCGGTGGACCGGCTCGCGCTTCTTTGGCGGCGCCTCTACGACCAAAAGCTCGTCCAGTGGAGCGTGGCCTATATCGCGCTCGCCTATGGCATCCAGCATGGGGTGGTGTTGACGAGCGACGCTCTCGACTGGCCGCATGTGGTATCACGCATTTCCATCCTACTCTTGGCGCTGGGCGTCCCGTTGGTGATGACGCTGGCCTGGTATCACGGCGACCGCGCCAGCCGCCAGTTCTCCAAAGCGGAGTTGAGCATCCTTTCCGTTCTGCTCGTGATCGGTTCGCTGTTGTTTTACGTGTTCGTGCGGCCGACGGTGGATATCGCTTCACCGGGAGCGCAACAAGCGGGCGTCACGGCGGCGCGGAGCGCCGCAACGTCGACCATAGGTGCGATTTCGCTCGCTGTGCTTCCCTTCGTGAATTTGTCATCCGACAAAGAGCAGGAATTTTTTTCCGACGGCATGACGGAGGAAATCACCGCCGCGCTCGCCAAGGTGCCGGATTTGCGCGTGGTCGGACGCACCTCGGCGTTTCAGTTCAAAGGCCAGAACCAGGATTTGCGAAGCATAGGGCAATCGCTCGCCGCGACGCACCTCATCGAAGGCTCGGTGCGCAAAGAGGGTAACCGCGTGCGCATCACCGTGCAGCTCATCAAATCCGATGACGGCACGCATATCTGGTCGGAGAATTACGACCGGGAATTGACCGACGTGTTCGCCATCCAGGAAGACGTCGCGCGCGCAATTGCCACCTCCCTGCGGATGCCTCTGGGCTTGAAGCCGGGAGAAAATCTGGTGAACAACCGCGGCATCGATCCGGAGTCCTATCAGCAATTCCTGCGCTCTAGGGCAGTGCTCCAATCCGGGGGGCCATCCAATGCCGCCGAAGCGCAAGCGCTGCTAGAACAGGTCATCGCCCGTAATCCGGATTACGCGCCCGCTTTGGCGCGTTTGTCCTTCAGCTATACTCAGCCGACGATCATCCAACCGGCGCTGGGGGCAGCTCCTCCCGGTGAGGCCCGCCGTATCGTCGAAACCTATCTTTCTAAGGCGGAAGCCACAGCTAAGCGCGCCATCCAGTTGGACCCCAATCTTCCAGGCAGTTATGTCACGCTGGGCTTCGTCATGTTCCTGCACGGGAATTTGCTGATGTCGGAAGACATGATGCAGAAGGCGTTCGCGCTGGACCCCAATGATCCGGACACCCTGAACTTGATCAGCCTTTTGCTTGCGGCCAGGGGACAGGTTAAAGAAGCCGTCTCGATCCGGCAGCAATTGCGGTCGCTGGAACCCTTCGTGCCGACGTATAACAGGTTCACCGCTGTTCACTTGTGGGTGGATGGACAGAATGACGCGGCGATCGCGATCCTCCAAGCTCAGCCGCCGGATGAATTTAACCGTTCGAATTTGCTCGCCATGATTTATGCGTCGATGGGCCGTTACGCCGAAGCCGCCGATATGCTGGCGAATGTTCCTCCAGGACAAATCAGCGCGGCAGTGTCCAAGGAGGCCGCACGACTCCTGCGCACGGCGCCTGTGAGCAGACCCGCGCCTCAGAGCCTTCCGCAACTGGGTGGTGGCGCTTGGGTTTACCTCTATGTTGGCGCTCCCGAACGCGCTCTTGAGCCTTTTGAAAGCCGCGTCGCCATCGGCCTTCCGGATCCCATCCCGGCGCCCTGGGTCTGGCATGCCTCCTATGCGCCGGTGCGCAAGACGGAGCGCTTCAAGGCTTATGTTCGCAACGCCGGATTCGTCGATTACTGGCGCGCCAAGGGTTGGCCGCAATGGTGCCATCCCGTCGGCACCGACGATTTCGCGTGTGAGTGACGCGGCTTAAAACTAAAGGATTTTGGGTTCCGTTTGAATCAAAAACTGGCTGTCATCCCGGCCAAGCGAAGAGAGAGCCGGGACCCACCGGGCCGCTGTCTCAGTGGGTCCCGGACAGGCGCTTACGCGCCTTCCGGGATGACAATCGAATTAGTTCTTCACTTCGAACATCAAGAGCAGCGTGCGCTGCAGCGGCGAATAATTGTCGTCCGAGATGATGTAGAGGAAAATCTCGCCATTGACGCCGCGGCGCACCGCAATCCCCTCCATATTGTCGATATTGGAGTCCTGGAAAGACAGATTGGCGAGCACCTCGCCATTCAGCCGCGCGCCTTCGTGGATTTCGGCCGGCGGAATATGGCGCAGCTCCATGCCCAAGCCGCCCAGAAAGGAGAACCGCCGCTCCAACATATAGAGTCCCCCATCGGGCGCATTCGCCACACTCGTAATGGCGAAGGGACCATGCGGCACCACGGAGAGCATGCGCGTGGCGGGCGCCGTGCCATTGCCCGGATAGGCTTCCATGGCGCCCAGAAGATCGTCGCCCTCATTCACCTTGGTTTCGGCAAAGGCAAGCAGCGTGTCGGGTTTCCACAAAGTGATGGCCTCGAGCTGCTGATTGTCGTGCAGCGCGGCGACCCAATGGCCGATGGGCACATTGGTCGGCTTTGCCTCGAACCCATGGGAGAGATCATAGCGCCAGACGCGCACATTGCGCTCGAAACTCACCGCAACCGTGCCGTAGAGGTCACCGGAGCGTTCCAGCGTAAGCCCTTCCGCATCGCCCTCTTTGCCCCGCAAGGCGCGGCCCTGCATGTCGAGCATCGGCGCGATTTCACCCGAATCGGCCCCCGCAAGATCGCCATTGGCGTCATAGGTGAGATGCGCGCGCAACCAATGGGCTTCGTCGGAGATGGAAAGAATCTCGCTGCCGTCGTCATTCACCGCAAGGTCCGACCAGCCGCCGAATTCGCGTGCGTCCGAACGCAGCTCCAGACCGCCGCGATAGATCAGCATTCCAACGCGCTTCTCGTTGGGATGAGCCGGGTAGAGCGGAATGCGCGCGCTCTCTATGCCGGCAGACTTGGTTTGGCTTTCCCCATTTGAGGCGGATACGCCAAATGCCAGGACAAGCCCGGCCGCAAGGAGACGAAGCGCGCGCGCGCTCACGCCGCCCTTGACGCGCGCGGGGAACGGCGGGCCGAGCCACGCGGGTTCGCGTCCCGAGCGAAGAGCTCGGTCAATTGATTGGTCATGGCGCCGCCCAATTGCTCGGCATCCAGGATCGTCACCGCGCGGCGATAATAACGCGTCACGTCGTGACCGATGCCGATGGCGACGAGCTCCACCGACGATTTCTCCTCGATCTCGGCGATTACCTGGCGCAAATGCTTGTCGAGATAATTGCCGGCATTCACCGAGAGCGTCGAATCGTCCACCGGCGCGCCATCCGAGATCACCATCAGGATGCGGCGAGATTCGGGGCGCGCGATGAGCCTGCTATGGGCCCAGATCAGCGCCTCCCCGTCGATATTTTCCTTGAGCAGCCCCTCGCGCATCATTAGACCGAGATTGCGCCGCGTGCGCCGCCCCGGCACGTCCGCCGATTTGTAGACGATGTGGCGCAGATCATTGAGCCGGCCGGGATGGGCGGGTTTGCCTTCGTTCAGCCAGCGTTCGCGCGCTTGGCCGCCTTTCCAGGCGCGGGTGGTGAAACCCAACACTTCGACCTTCACGGCGCAGCGTTCGAGCGTGCGCGCGAGGATATCCGCGCACATCGCCGCGACCATGATCGGGCGGCCGCGCATGGACCCCGAATTGTCCAGCAGCAGGGTCACCACCGTGTCGCGGAAGTCCATCTCGCGCTCCATCTTGAAAGAGAGCGGATGCATCGGGTCGATGACCACCCGCGATAGGCGCGCGGTATCGAGGATGCCTTCCTCGAGATCGAAATCCCAGGACCGGTTTTGCTGCGCCATCAAAAGGCGCTGCAATTTGTTGGCCAGCCGCGCGACGAGCCCCTGCACCGGCGCGAGCTGTTGATCGAGGAAATTGCGCAGACGGGTAAGTTCCTCCCCGTCGCACAGATCCTCGGCGTTCACCACTTCGTCGAACTGGCTGGTGAAGACCTTGTAGTCCCAGCGCTCGACATCCGAAAATGGCAGATCGGGTCTGAAAGGGCGCTTGCCCTCTTTGGTTTCCTGCGAGTCCTGGTCGGAATCATCGGCCTTCATTTCGCCTACGACATCTTCGCCGGCCTCGCCTGAATCTTCTTTTTCGCTCTGCAGCGTGGAAGGTTCGCTGTCCTGCCCTTCCGAATTTTCATCGCTGTCGGATTGATCCTGGTTGGAATCTTCCGGCGCCTCATCCTCGCCTTCAGGTTCATCGACATATTCGTCTGCCAGCTCGAGGCCCGTGAGGATGTGACGCGTCAATTTGCCGAAGGCGCGCTGGTCGCGGACGGTGCCCTTGAGCTTGTCGAGTTCGACCCCGACCTTGGCCTCGACAAAGGGGCGCCACAGGTCGACCGCACGCTTGGCGATATCGGGCGGTGGATCGCCGGTCAGGCGTTCGCGCACGATCATGCTGAGCACATCGAGGAGGGGCGCCTGGATCTGTTCCTTCACATCGCCCAGTCCATGGGCCTTGCAGCGCATGGCAAGGATGGCGCCAAGATTTTCGCGCACGCCGGGCATGGCGAGCGAACCAATCGCTTCAACCCGCGCCTGTTCCGCTGCTTCGAAGATGGCTGAGGCATCACCGCCCGCGGGGCGCAATTCCTTATCGATGGCATCTTCGTGATAGGCGAGCTTCAAGGCATAGGCATCGCCGGCGCCGCGCACCGCGGCGACCTCATCGGGAGGAAGGCTGCGCGAGGGCAGGGGAAGGCGCACCTTCTTGCCGCGCAACATCGGTTGCTCGGGAGAGAACGTCACCTCGAGCTCGGCTTCGCCCGCCATGGAGCGGACCGCGTTCGCCACGGCACGCTTGAACGGGTCGGTCGGATTCTCCGGGTTCATGGACCAACCCCGCGCTAAGCCACCATCACCTTGGCTGCGGATTCGGGAAGCTCTTCGCCAAAGCAGCGCTGATAGAACTCAGCCACCGTCGGCCGCTCCAGCTCATCGCATTTGTTGAGGAAGGTAACGCGGAAGGCAAAACCCACATCGCCGAAAATCGTCGCATTCTCCGACCAGGTGATCACCGTGCGCGGGCTCATCACGGTCGAGATGTCGCCATTGATGAAGGCGTTCCGGGTCATGTCGGCGACGCGCACCATGGAGGCGATGATCTTCTTGCCTTCGGCGGTCTGGTAGGCCGGCGATTTGGCCAGCACGATGTCCACTTCGGTGTCGTGTTTGAGATAATTGAGTGTGACCACGATGTTCCAGCGGTCCATCTGGCCCTGATTGATCTGCTGCGTGCCGTGATAAAGCCCCGACGTGTCGCCGAGGCCGACCGTGTTGGCCGTCGCGAACAAGCGGAAAGAGGGATGCGGCCGGATGACGCGGTTCTGATCGAGCAGTGTCAGCTTTCCCTGCACTTCGAGCACGCGCTGGATGACGAACATCACATCGGGCCGCCCGGCATCATATTCATCGAAGCACAGGCAAACGGGGTGCTGAATCGCCCAGGGCAGAATCCCCTCGCGGAACTCTGTGACCTGCTTGCCTTCCTTCAGCACGATGGCATCTTTGCCGACCAGATCGATGCGGCTGATATGGCTGTCGAGGTTCACGCGCACACAGGGCCAATTCAGCCTTGCTGCGACCTGCTCGATATGGGTGGATTTCCCGGTGCCGTGATAGCCCTGGATGAGAACGCGCCGGTTATGGGCGAAGCCGGCCAGGATCGCCAGCGTCGTTTCACGATCGAACACATAGGCCGCATCCAGATCGGGCACATATTCGTTCGGCTTGGAAAAGGCCGGAACGCTCATGGCGACGTCCAGGCCGAACGTGTTGCGCACATCGACCATCATGTCCGGCGCGGCGGCGGCATCAAGACCATTCATAGGCATGCTTCATTCCATCGGTTTGGCGGCGCAGATTTTGGGCCCGGCGGATCGGCGCGTATCCCTGGGTGGGTCGCGCTTTGTGACTTAAGCGAAACCTGTCGCCCTGAGATGACCGTAGGCCTTGATGACCTGCCTCAGCCGCTCTTCTGTGCCCCGGTTTCCGCCGTTGGCGTCGGGGTGAAAGCGTTTCACAAGTTCCTTATACCGGGCCTTTATCTCGTGCAAGGTGGCGTTGTCTTCGAGATTAAGAACCGCCAGCGCGTCCAGCTGTGCTTTGGTTAAGCGCGAGCGCCGGCGCGATTGGGCTGCCTCCGCTGCCTCCTCGAAAACGGCAAAGCCGTCGTCGAAATGATAGCTGGTATAGGCGGTTCGCTTGGGCGCTGCCTGCTCTTCGTGGCTTGCCGCCGCACGCTTGCCCAGCGGCCAGGTTGGCCGGTGTCCGGTGATCGCATCCAGGCAAAAGCGCTCGATAGCCTCGTGGCTCATGCCGGCAAAAAAATCCCAATGTGCGTTATGTTCACGCAAATGCACGCGGCAAAGCCAATGGCGCTCATCCATGTTCTGGCGTGATTTGGGCACGCTGATTTCGGCCGGCTCGCTGCAACCCGGCGCCGCACACCGCTTGGAGGCGGGCGGAATCACCCGCCGGGGCCGCTGCGCATTGATGCGGATGTCGTACCCGAAACGCGGACGGTAAGTTGCCGAACTCATAGGCTCATTATGGGGCGCAACTTCTAAAAGACAAGGAAACGAAAGGCTTGACAGAAGGCCGGCGGCTCCCTCTAGAGCGTGTTCATGAACCATTCAGGACCCGTCGCAAACAGCTTGCGCGAGAAGCTCGAAGCGGCATTCGCCCCGGAAATCCTCGCGATTGAGGACGAAAGCTCGCGCCATGCCGGCCATTCGGGCGCGCGGGCAGGCGGTGAATCCCATTTCCGTGTGCGCATCGTCTCGGCGGCATTCCAGGGTCTTAGCCGCGTCGAACGCCAGCGGCGTGTCTATGCCGTGCTCGCCGATGAGATAGACGCTGGCCTGCACGCGCTCGCGCTCAGCACGCTGACGCCCGAAGAAGCGAAGCGCGGCTAACCGGTTCTGTCCTCCGGTTCGCGCCTGGGCGGGGTGATGCGCAGCGCCATGATTTGATTGCGCTGTCGCCGCAGAATCTCGAACTTGCAGCCGAAGAACGAGAATATCTGTCCCGCTTCGGGAATGACCCGGGCTTCGTGGATGATGAGACCCGCAATCGTCGTCGCCACCTCATCGGGCAAGTTCCACTCAAGCTCGCGGTTGAGGTCGCGGACCGGCGTCCAGCCATCGACATTGTAGGAACCGTCCGCCTGCGGGCGAATGCCTTCGGGAATGTGCCGGTCGAGCTCTTCACCGATATCGCCGAAGATCTCCTCCAGAATGTCCTCCAGCGTGACCAGTCCCTGCAGCACGCCATATTCGTCGACAACCAGGGCGAAATGCTCCCGGCGGTCGCGGAAGGCGTGCAATTGCTCCTCCAGATTCGTCGTGTCGGGCACGAACCACGGCTCGGAAACCAGGGACATGATGTCGATGTCCTGCAGATTGCCCTGACGTTTCATCAGCGCGCGGAGCAGGTCCTTGGCGTGAAGGACGCCGACGATGTTTTCCGGATCGTCGCGCCAGATCGGAAAGCGCGTATGGGGGGAAGAAAGAACGCGCGCAACGATATCTTCGGCCGGCGCGCCCCCGTCCAGGACCTCCATGTTCTTGCGGTGAACCATGACGTCGGCGAGGTGAAGCTCGGCAAGATCCAGAATGCCGCCGAGCATGTCGCGGTGTTCGCGTTCAACGCCGCCCTCCTGGTGGTGCAGATCGATGGCGCCGCGGATTTCCTCTTGCGCGGTCAATACCGGCTCGCCTGGGGTTTGCTTCAGCCCGAAGAGCTTGAGAATCCCCCAGACGATGAATTGCACCGCCGACAAAACGGGGGACAGCAATGCCACGAACAGCCGCACGGGATAGGCTACCGCCAACGCCGTGTGGTCGGTGCGCGCAATGGCGAGAGTCTTGGGCAAGACTTCACCGAAGATCAGAATAATCGCCGTCATCACCAGAGCGGCGATCACCACCGCGCCTTCGTCGAACAGACTGAGCGCGATCGAGGTTGCGAGCGAGGAGGCAAGGATGTTGACGAAGGTATTGCCCAAAAGCAGCGCGCCGATCAGGCGCTCGCGATCGGCGATGAGGTAAAGCACCTGCTTGGCGCGGGCGGACCCTTCCGAGGCAAGATGGTACATGCGCGCTTTGGAAACCGCGGTGAGCGCGGTTTCCGCGCCGGCGAAAAAGGCGGCAAAAATCAGGAGCGCGAAAATCGCGATCAGCGTCAGCGTGATATCGAGGGTCATCAGCCTTCCGCCAGCACGGCGCGAACGGCGTCTTCGGAAACATCGCGGCTGACGAAGGCTTGCCCGATGCCGCGCGCAAGGATGAAGCTCATGCGGCCTCCTTGTGCCTTCTTGTCGTGGCGCATGTGGGCGAGCACTTCGTCGGGCTCGGGCTTCCGACCCCGAATTTGACCGAGCCGAGTCGGCAAACCCACAGCGCTGAAATGGCGCTCGACGCGGGCAACGGCATCGGCCGCGACGAGTCCGAGTCTCGCCGAAAGCCTAAACGCCAACACGCAGCCCAGCGCCACGCCTTCCCCGTGGATCAGCCGATCCGAATAAAGCGTTGCCGCTTCCAGTCCATGGCCGAAAGTATGGCCCAGATTCAGCAAGGCGCGCTCGCCGGTCTCGCGCTCATCGCGTGCCACGATGGCGGCCTTCATGGCGCAGGAATGGGCCACGGCGTGAGACATCGCCGGCCCATCGCCGCTTAAGGCTTGGGCGGCATTTTTTTCGAGCCAGACGAAAAAATCGGCGTCCCCGAGAAGCCCATATTTGGCGATCTCCGCATAGCCCCCCAGAAGCTCGCGTCTGGGAAGTGTTGCCAGAACCGAAGTGTCGATGATGACAATACGCGGCTGATAAAAGAGCCCAACAAGGTTCTTCCCTTGCTCGGTGTTGATCGCGGTCTTGCCCCCGACCGAGGAATCCACTTGGGCCAGGAGTGTCGTCGGCACTTGGGCAAAATCGACCCCGCGCTTCAAGATGCCGGCGGCAAAACCGGTAAGATCGCCGATCACGCCGCCACCCAGCGCCACGATCAGCGAGCCTCGCTCGACATTTTCCGCCAGAAGCGCGTCGATCAGCCGGCTGAGATGGTGAAAACTCTTGGTCTGTTCGCCGGCGGGCATGACGATCGATACCGGCTGAAGCCCAGCTGCCGTCAAGCTTGCGGCGAAATGGTCATAATGGAGCTTTGCCACTGTCTCGTCCGTGACGATGGGCACCCGCTGGACCACGGACTTCGCCAAGGCTGCCGACAGCAACGCTCCGGCCTGGCCGAAGAGGCCCTGCCCGATATGGATTTGGTAAGAACGGTCGCCCAGTTCGACCGGCACTATCACGGTCATGGCCGGACCTCCGGAGATTCTTGGCCGCAGCGCGCGTCCAGGGCCGCCAATATGCGCTTGATCACGGCGTCGTGCGGGCCGCCATCGGATTCGATCATGATATCGGCTTGAGCATAGACCGGCTCGCGCTCCTTGAGCAGGCGTTCCAACGCCGCCCGGTTGTCGGTGTTGCGCAGCAGCGGCCGCGTGTCTTTACGGGTCACGCGTTCAAGCAGAAGCTCGATATTGGCTTTGAGCCAGATCGATATGGCCTCGTCCTTGATGCGCGCCCGCGTTTCGCTGTCCATGAAGGCTCCGCCACCGGTCGCCAGGATGTGGGGAGGCTCGCCGAGCAGGCGCGCGATCACTTTGCGCTCGCCTGCCCGGAACGCCGGTTCACCGAACCGTTCGAAAATTTCATTGATGCTGCAGCCCGCCGCGACTTCGATCTCGGCATCGGCGTCGCGGAAGGGAACGCCAAGGACATTGGCCAGCCGGCGGCCGACGGAGGTCTTCCCGGCACCCATCATCCCCACCAGGACAAGCGTTTTGTCCAGCTTGCGCATGGGCTTCGCTTACACCCGTTCGGGTTTGCTCTGCTAGTGCGGTGAATTTGAAGTTCCTAGAGCCAGCATGGCATCCGCGTTTAGGAACTTCAAATTCGAGAACCGCACTAGAATCAATAGATTGCTAGCGTGGCTTTGAATCCGAAATTCGCGCGGAGAATTGCTCCAAGGTAGGGCGAATTTCGGATTCGCCACGCTAGTACAATGTCGTCTCGGCTCTTGCGCGACCGACACCAATTCCGCCACAAAGCTATCCGATCCTTAAGCGAATCGGCGTTTGATCGTACCGAGAGGAGATGGCCAAAGATGGGCTGGAAGCTGCTGGTCGCCTTCGTTGTATTAATGGTGGTGGGTGCGGGCGCGCTGGCGTTTTACGGAGCGAATGTGGGCCCGACGAAGCACAATGTTGAACAGGTTTTGCCGGACAGCAAGTTCCCGAAGTGACATGGCGTTCGCATCACCTTCGAAGCTGAGAACTCTCGCCCGCGCCGCAACCATGGCGCTTGCTCTGCCCTGCGCTGCGAGCTTTGCGCAAGACGCGGCCAATGCGCCGTCGCCCCTGAGTGGAACGCCGCGCAACATCGTTCCGGTCGAGCAACTTCCCGCTCCGGCTACCCCGCCGCCCGCGCCGACGCCTGCGGAGCCGCGTGCGCCGGTGATTCCCGGGCGCGCGGCGCTGAGCGTTCAGGTGGGAGACCTCGGCACGCTCGAGGGCCCCGTCGCGGGCACGCTCACCAATGCGAATGGCGGGCTCGGTCCCACCGCCTGGCAGGCAAGCGACCGAGCAACGATCGTGACCATGCTGCAGAGCGTTCCGGCAACGACGCCCTCGGCGGCGCAGCGGCTTTTGATGCGCAAGGCGTTGCTCACCGCCGCGCCCGCGCCCCCCGGCCGCAGCAATGTGTCCTTCAATCAATTGCGCCTGACCAAACTGATGGATGGGGGATATATCGGCGATGCCGCCGATCTCGCGCTGAAGATTCAGGCCCCGATGAATTTCGACATCTTGCGCGCCCAGAGCGATGCGCTGCTCTATGCCGGCCGCGACATGGAGACCTGCGGCGATATCACGGCACATCGTCTGGATAGTGCCGAGCCCTATTGGGTCGAGCTGCGCGCGTTCTGCTATGCCGTGACCGGAGATGTTTCGACGCTCGATCTCACGCGCGCCGTGATCATGGAGCAGGGCATCGCCGATCCCGCTTTCATCACGCTGCTTGACGGCATGGCGAGCGGCAAGCCCGTGGCCCCCGACACGCTTCGTTTTCCCGATTCGATCCACGTGGTCATGATGGCGCGGCTCAAATTGCCGATGACGGCCGAGATCGGGACTGGCCTCGGGCTCCCCGCCTCTTTGCTGGCGGCCGGTTCCGCCGAAACCTCCGGCACGACGCGGTTCGCCGCAGCGGAGAAGGCATTGCGCGCCGGTGCGCTGCCGGCGCCCTTGCTTGGCGA
This sequence comes from Micropepsaceae bacterium, assembly GCA_035631495.1. Lineage (GTDB taxonomy): Bacteria > Pseudomonadota > Alphaproteobacteria > Micropepsales > Micropepsaceae > CAIYRG01. Next base: position 1,378 of record DASQIQ010000387.1, on the reverse strand, counting down.
GATTCTCGATTCCGCGAATTTCACGCCGCAGGACCTCGATGGCGCGGCGGCATTGGCGCGTTCGGAGCCATTGATGAAGGCCCTGGCTCGTATCCGAGCCGCGTTGAAAGTCGCCGGCACCGATGAAGCGCGCGCCGAACTGGTGCACGCCGCATTCGAAATCGGCGAGCGCGAAGGCCTTCTTGCGCAAGTCGCGACGCTGTTTGCCGATCCTGCGGCGGAGATCATACCGGCGGCGGATTGGGCGTTGAGGTCCGATCTGATGGTGCGCGGGCTACTCCTTGCGGGCAGGGCGGATGCGGCGCAGCGCTGGTTCGACATTCTGGACCGCAATATGCCGGGCATGGCCGACACCGTGGATCAGCTGGAGCTTGCGCTGGCGCTGGACGCTCCCAATGCAAGGCGGAATGCCGGCGCGCGGCGATTGCTGACGGATCTTGCCTTGACGGTCCATCCACCGCCTCCGCCGCCACAACCCATCGTGGTGCCCGAGCCGATCCCGGACCCGAATGCGCCCGGGCAGTTCCTTCCGCCCGAGCCTGCGCCGCCTCCACCCCCGCCTCCGCCGCCGCCAAAACTGCCGCAGGCCTTGCTCTACCGGGCCACATTGGACCTCGGCCTGTTCGACGCGTTGGGCGAGCTCATGTCGGCCGAAGCGCAGGCGGCCGTGCCCCGTCTGATCCTGGAACCCTTGCCCGGCCGGCGGCCGGCCCCTGTCCTGATGCAGCGCATCGATAAGGCAGCACTGTCCGATTCGCCCGGCGAGGTGGCGCTTTCCATCGCGACGGCCTTGGGACCTCAAGGGGCGGGAGATCTTGCTCCGGACGTGGTGGTCCGTCTGGTGCGCGCACTGCAGACCGCAGGGATTCGCGATGCGGCACACGCGCTCGCGACGGAAGCGCTCCTGCTTCGCCCGCGCGCCGGTGCAGCTCTCGGCCGATGATCGCAAAGAAAGCGTGCGGTTCGGAACAGGATCGCGCGCTGCTCGAATCCTTTCTCGACATGATGAGCGCTGAACGCGGGGCATCCCAGAATACCATCGCCGCCTATCGCCGCGACATCCTGGATTTTGCCCAAAGCGCGGCGCGTTCGAATCTCGACCTCAAGACCGCCGGGCGCGAACAGGTGCGGGCTTATCTCACGGATCTGTCTTCGGCGGCTCTGAAAGCATCCTCACAGGCGCGCAAATTGTCGGCCCTGCGCGGGTTTTATGGCTTTCTCTACAGCGAGGGTGTGAGACGCGACGATCCGTGCGGAGCGGTGGAAGCGCCGCGCCTGTCGCGTCCACTGCCGAAAATCCTCTCCACCGAGGAGGCACTGAGACTGGTGGACGCCGCTCGCGAGGGAATCCAAGAGAGTGCTGAAGCGGCGCGCCTGC
>DASQIQ010000386.1:0-4266 GCA_035631495.1 Micropepsaceae bacterium | reverse complement strand
CGAAGGCAAGACATTGGTCGCCACCCTGCCCGTCTATCTCAACGCGCTCGACGGCAAGGGCGTGCATGTCGTCACGGTCAATGATTACCTCGCCAAACGCGACTCCGAATGGATGGGCCAGATCTACGGTTTCCTCGGCCTTTCCGTGGGCGTCATCGTGCATGGCCTCACGGATGAAGAGCGCCGGGTCAATTATGCCGCCGATGTGACCTACGGCACGAACAACGAGTTCGGCTTCGACTACTTGCGCGACAATATGAAATACAGCCTCGAGCAGATGACGCAGCGGGGGCATCACTATGCCATCGTCGACGAAGTCGACTCCATCCTGGTCGACGAGGCGCGCACCCCGCTGATCATATCGGGGCCGACCGAAGACAATTCCGAACTCTATCGCAAAGTGGACGCGCTGATTCCGAGTCTGGTTGCGAGCGATTTCGAGCTTGACGAAAAGCAGCGCTCGGTGAGCCTGACCGAAGAAGGCAATGAGCACATGGTGGAGCTCTTGCGCGGGGTCGGCGCTCTCGAAGAGGGCGACCTCTACGACATCAACAACATCATCGTCGTCCATCACGTCAATCAGGCGCTGAGGGCGCACAAGCTGTTCCAGTTCGACAAGGATTACATCGTCAAGGACGGTAAGGTCGTCATCATCGACGAGTTCACCGGCCGCATGATGGAGGGACGGCGCTATTCCGAAGGCCTGCACCAGGCGCTCGAAGCCAAAGAGCGCGTGCCGATCCAATCGGAGAACGTGACGCTCGCTTCGATCACCTTCCAGAATTATTTCCGGCTCTACGGCAAGCTGGCGGGCATGACCGGCACCGCCATGACGGAAGCCGCCGAGTTCATGGACATCTACAGCCTCGATGTGGTCGAGGTTCCGACCAATATGCCGATCGGGCGCGTCGATTCGGACGATGAGGTCTATCGCACCGCCGACGAAAAACACCGCGCCATCGTCACCCAGATCGCCGAATGCCTGAAGAAAGGCCAGCCGGTGCTGGTCGGCACGGTTTCCATCGAGAAATCCGAAGACCTCGATGAGAAGCTCAAGGACCGCAAATATATCCGCGAAACCGGACAGGAGCTGATCGACAAAGCCAAAAAGCTTGGCGATACACCCGAGGGCAAGGAGCATCGCGAGATCGGCGAGTATCTGGTCTCGATCTCATCCAAGTCAAATCCCATTCCGCACAATGTGCTGAACGCGCGCTATCACGAGCAGGAAGCCTACATCGTGGCGCAAGCGGGCCGGTCCAATGCGGTGACCATCGCGACCAACATGGCCGGCCGCGGCACCGATATTCAGCTCGGCGGCAACCCCGACATGCGCATCAAGCTGGAGCTTGATGATATTACCGACGAAGCCGAGCGGGTGCGCCGCATCGCGGAAATCCGCGCCGAAGTCGCGGTCGACAAACAGAAAGTCATCGCGGCGGGCGGGCTATTCATCCTGGGCACCGAACGCCATGAGAGCCGTCGCATCGACAATCAGCTCCGCGGCCGGTCCGGCCGCCAAGGCGATCCGGGCGCTTCGAAGTTCTTCCTCAGCCTGCAAGACGACCTCATGCGTATTTTCGGATCCGACCGCATGGATTCCATCCTGCAGCGGCTTGGACTCGAGAAGGGCGAGGCCATCGCCCATCCCTGGGTCAACAAGGCGCTGGAGAAGGCGCAGCAGAAAGTCGAAGCGCGCAATTTCGAGATCCGCAAGAACCTCCTGAAATTCGACAATGTGCTGAACGATCAGCGCAAAGTGATCTTCGAACAGCGTCTCGACATCATGCGCGCCGAAGAGGTCGATGAGATCATCGCCGAAATGCGCACGCAGGTGAGCGAGGAGATGGTCGCGCGCCATATTCCTGAACGCGCCTATGCCGAACAATGGGATTCGGTGGGCCTTGAAGGAGAAGTCCGCGACGTCTTTGGCGTTGAGCTTCCCGTGGTGGAATGGGCGAAAGAAGAAGGCATCGCCGATGAAGAGATCAGGGAGCGCATCGCCGATGCCGTGAGCCGGCGCGCCGCGGAACGGGCCGCGAATTTCGGGCCCGAGGTCGTGCGCTATCTCGAAAAGGCGATTCTGCTTCAAACCTTGGATCATGATTGGCGCGAGCACATCATCCAGCTGGAACATTTGCGCCAATATGTGGGGCTTAGAGGTTACGGCCAGCGCGATCCCTTGAACGAATATAAGAGCGAAGCTCTGACCTTGTTTGAGAATCTGCTCATTCGGCTGCGCACCGATGTCGTGCGCCAACTGATGCATGTGCAGGTGCGCATGGGCGAACCGCCGCCAGTCCCGCAGCAGCAGCTTCCCAAAATGGAAGCCCACCACATCAACCCGTTAACCGGCGAAGACGAAATGGCTGGTCCTCAGCCCTTTACGACCCGCGGCGTGCGTGTGCGCGAAGCCGCCGAGACGGTTGATCCGAACGATCCGACAACATGGGGCAAAGTGAGCCGCAACGCCGCTTGTCCTTGCGGGTCTGGAAAGAAGTTTAAACATTGTCATGGGGCGCTGGTTTAGCGACGTCCGAACTTTCCTATTGACCGAATCTTAAGCGTCCAATGTTTTCGTACCAACGCCTACGAAGTAGGCGTGCCAGGTACGAGAATCCTTGGTACACTCGGCAAAGTTTCAGGCGCGGTAACGGAGGGGCTCATGTACCGGATGTCATTGTCTTGTGTGCTTTTGGCCGGCGCGGCTTTTGGCATGATCGCAACGGATGCCTTGGCAGCCACGGCCCAGGAACAGCGGCAACAAAAGCAGGCGGAAATCCCGCGCTGCGCACGCCCCTTGGGCAATCTCGCGGTCGAAGAACCCCAACGCAATTGGTGGACGGAGCTGAAGCTCGGTTCGCCCGAAGCGCTCATCAAGATTTTCGTGCAGCAGTCCGGATGCTTCTCGCTGGTCGACCGCGGTGCGGGCCTGGCGGCCGCGCAGCGCGAACGGGCGCTCTCTTCCGGTGGCGCTTTGCAGCAGGGCTCGAATCTCGGTGGAGGCCAGATCGTCGCGGCCGACTATGTCCTCGTTCCCGATGTCATCTCCCAGAACGCCAATGCCAGCGGCAACAATTTCGGCGCGGCCTTGGGCGGCCTCCTCGGCAACCGCACCCTCGGGGCGCTCGCCGGCAGCCTCAACTTCAATTCGTCGACGGCCGACGTCACGCTGGCCATCACGAATGTGCGGACCACGCAGATCATGGCGACGATCGATGGTCACAGCAAGAAAACCGATATCGGCTTCGGCGTCGGCGGCGGCCTCTTCAGCGGTGGTGGTTTCGGCGCCGGCGGAGCCACGGGCTACAACAACACGGAAATCGGCCAGGTGATCACGCTCGCCTATCTGGATGCCTACACCAAATTGGTCGATCAGCTCGGAGGGCTGCCGGGTCCGGGTCAAGCCCCTGTCGCCGCTGCGCAGCAAATGGTCACCGCCACGCGGGCAACGGCCATGTATACCGGTCCCTCGACGCAATCGCCCGTGGTGCGCCCGGTCGATCAGGGGATGAGGCTTTATCCGACCGGCAACAAAAACGGACTGATGTGGGAAGTGAAAGACGAGCTCGGCAATATGGGCTGGGTGTCGTCGATCATGTTCGAATTGGCGAAATAGATATCGGCATTTGAAAACGCCCTGCGGCCTCGCCGCGGGGCGTTTTTTTATGCTGTCTCCAGCCGGCCGATCTGGAGGAATTTCTCGCGCCGTAAGCGCCTAAGCTCTTCGGGCGCGAATTGGGAAAGTTCCCGCAACGCCTGTTCGATGGTGTCGCCTGCGGCTTGGATGGCTTTTTCAGCACCGCGATGGGCGCCTCCCACGGGCTCGGGAATAATGCCATCGATCACTTTCAGCTCGAGCAGGTCCTGCGCGGTGATCTTCATGGCAGCGGCCGCATCGGCGGCCTTGTCCGATTTGTGCCAAAGAATCGATGCGCAACCTTCCGGTGAGATCACCGAATAGATCGCGTGCTCCAGCATGAAGACCTTGTTGGCGGTCGCGATGGCGACGGCGCCGCCCGATCCCCCTTCGCCGATGATGGTGGCAACGAACGGCGTGCGCAGCGACAGGCAGGCCTGAGTCGAGCGCGCGATGGCCTCGGCTTGGCCGCGTTCCTCGGCCCCGATGCCGGGATAGGCTCCGGCCGTATCCACCAGCGAAATCACCGGCAGCGCGAAACGCTCGGCCATGTCGAACAAACGCTGCACCTTGCGGTAACCCTCGGGCATCGCCATGCCGAAATTGTGCTGCACGCGCGATTTTGT
>DASQIQ010000385.1:0-7694 GCA_035631495.1 Micropepsaceae bacterium | reverse complement strand
GAGGAACTGGGTGGTGAAGTGCTGGCGGTCGAAGTCTCGGCGATCAAGGGGACGGGTCTCGAAAAACTCGAAGAAGCAATCCTGCTGCAATCCGAAGTGCTCGATCTGAAGGCCAATCCGAAACGCCCCGCCGATGGCGCGGTGATCGAAGCCAAGCTCGACAAGGGCCGCGGACCGGTCGCGACCGTGCTGGTGCAGCGGGGGACGTTGCGCCAGGGCGACCTTCTTGTCGCCGGCTCCGAGTGGGGACGCGTGCGCGCGCTGGTGAACGACAAAGGCGAGACCGTGGACCACGCCGGGCCGTCCGAGCCCGTCGAGGTGCTGGGACTGTCGGCGGCTCCCGAAGCCGGCGATGAGTTCGTGGTCGTCGACTCCGAAGCGCGAGCCCGCGAGGTCACCGAATATCGCGGCCGCAAGCGCCGAGAGGGCCGTCACGCGATGATCTCGCGCCAGTCCCTCGATCAGCTCCTGAAAAGTCAGAAAGATGGCGAGAAGCGGCTGCTGCCGCTCCTCATCAAGACCGATGTACAGGGTTCGCTCGAAGCGATCGATGGCGCGCTCAACAAGCTCGGCACAGACGAAGTCGCGGCGCAAATTCTCCATGGCGGCGTCGGTGGCATCACCGAATCCGACGTTATTTTGGCGCATGCATCGGGAGCTGCGATCATCGGCTTCAATGTGCGGGCCAATATGCAGGCGCGCGAGCGCGCCCGGCGCGACGGGGTCGAAATCCGCTATTACAACATCATCTACAATGTGCTCGATGACGTGAAAGCGGTGCTGTCCGGCATGTTGGCGCCCGAGACGCGCGAACGCTTCCTCGGCAATGCCCAGATCCTCGAAGTGTTCAACATCTCCAAGGTTGGCAAGGTGGCCGGCTGCCGCGTCACCGAAGGGCTGGTGCGACGCGGAGCCAAGGTGCGACTCGTCCGCGACGACGTGGTGATCCACGAAGGCGAACTCTCGACGCTGAAGCGCTTCAAGGACGAGGTGCGGGAAGTCCAGTCCGGACAGGAATGCGGCATGGCCTTCGCCAATTACCACGAGATCCAGAAGGGCGACATCATCGAGTGCTACGAGGTCGAAACCATCAAGCGCTCGCTCTGACAGTCTCGAACATCGTCATTGCCGCAACGGACATGTCCCCGCATCGCAATCATGCAGCACAGAAAGGCCCCTCGCAGCGCCAATTGCGTGTGGGCGAGCTGCTGCGTCACGCGCTGTCCGACATCCTGCGCCAGACCGATATTCGCGATCCGGAGCTGGTTGGCGTGTCGGTGACCGTCACCCAGGTGAAACCCTCGCCGGACATGCGTCACGCGACCGTATTCGTCGAGCCTTTGGGCGGCGTCAACGCGGCCGGCACCATTGCCGCGCTCAATCGTCATCGGGGTTTCCTGCGCGGCGAGCTCGGCCGGGGGATCGAATTGAAGTTCACACCCGAACTGCGCTTTGTCGAAGACACCTCCTTCGCCCAGGCTGAGCGAATCGCGCAGATCTTGCACTCCGAGAAAGTTGCGCGAGACTTGGCCGCTCCTGACGATCGCGGCGAAGACACGCAATGACGCATCCGGTGTGGCGAATCCGAAATTCGCAAGTGCTTGGGCAATGCTCCGGGCTAGCGATGCTTGCCTCCTCCCCCCACCCTAGCCCAGCAGGGGGAATAGAGTTTCATGCCGCGCAAACGTAAGGGATCACCCGTCCACGGCTGGGTGGTTCTCGACAAGCCCAAAGGCATGACCTCGACCCAGGCTTTGTCGCGGGTACGGCGCCTCTTCGACGCGGCCAAAGCGGGCCATGCCGGGACGCTCGATCCGTTGGCGACCGGGGTCCTTGCGATTGCGCTGGGGGAGGCCACCAAGACGGTGCCTTATGCCATGGATGGCGAGAAGCTCTATCGCTTCACCGCGCGGTGGGGAGAAGCCCGCGACACCGACGATGCCGAGGGTCGCTGCACGGCCTCTTCGGATGTCCGCCCGTCGCGCCAACAAATCCTCGATGGAATTCCCCTTTTCATTGGGGAAATCATGCAGGTGCCGCCATCCTATTCGGCCATCAAGGTGGAGGGCGAGCGCGCCTATGATTTGGCGCGAGGGGGCGAAATATTATCGCTGGCCGCGCGGCCGATTCTCATCCGCGATGCCCGCCTGATCGAGTTGCCCGACCCTGACCACGCGGTCTTTGAAGTGGCCTGCGGCAAGGGCTCCTATATCCGTGCCTGGGTGCGCGATTTTGCTCTCGCTTTGGGCACGGTTGGCCATGTGGCGCAGCTGCGCCGGTTGAGGGTCGGGTCCTTTTCCATAGAATCCGCAATTTCGCTGGAAATGCTGGAGGGTTTCGGCCATAGTCCCGCCGCTTTGGAGCATTTAAGGCCCATCGCGACCGCGCTGGACGGCATCCCGGCGCTGGCCGTGACGGAGCCGGATTCGGTTCGCCTTCGCAGCGGCAACTCCGTCCTCATCCGTGCGCCGCACTTTGCGCGCCTGATGGAACAGCAGGACGGCCCCACTGAAGCGGGAGCGGATTTCCAAGGTCGGACGGTTTACCTCTCTACGGCCAAAGGTGAGCCGGTAGCGCTCGCTGAAATCGCCCAAGGGGAGTTGCGACCGTTCAGGGTTTTCAATTTCGGGCCGAGTCTCTAACGGCTTGGCCCTAGGATAGGAATATACCGATGTCGGTGACGGCAGAACGAAAGAAAGAAGTGATCACCCAATATGCGACGGGCGAGAAGGATACAGGCTCGCCCGAGGTCCAGGTCGCCGTGCTCTCCGAGCGCATCGCCAATTTGACCGAGCATTTCAAGACCCACGCGAAGGACAATCACTCGCGGCGCGGGCTGATCAAGATGGTTTCGCAGCGCCGCCGCCTGCTCGATTATGTGAAGTCCAAGGATCAAGCGCGCTACGAGGCCTTGATCCAGCGTTTGGGTTTGCGCCGCTGAACTCTCTTCGGCAAACCGGCCGAGATCGAGCCGTGCCTGTGGACTGGATCAGAATTCCGGTCGCAAACCCATGGGCGCGCGGGAACGCATGTCCCTTTACACCAGTTTTCTTGACCACATCAGCAAGGAAGGCCCGCGGCAATCCGGCGGCGGGAAAGAAGGAAAATGTCTATGTTCAAAATACATCGCGAGGAGATCGATTGGGGCGGGCGCAAGCTCGTTCTTGAAACAGGAAAGGTCGCGCGCCAGGCCGATGGGGCTGTCATGGCGACTTATGGCGAAACGGTGGTTCTGGCCACGGCGGTCGGTCAGACGGAACCCAAACCGGGCATCGATTTCTTCCCCCTGACCGTCAATTATCAGGAAAAATTCTACGCTGCGGGCAAGATCCCAGGCGGCTATTTCAAGCGGGAGGGACGGCCCACCGAGCGCGAGACCTTGATTTCGCGCCTTATCGACCGGCCGATTCGCCCCCTCTTTGCGCCCGGCTATCGCAATGAGACCCAAGTCATCATCACCGTGCTCAGTCACGACCTCGAAAACGAGCCCGATGTCGTGGCCATGGTGGCGTCATCGGCAGCGCTGACCCTTTCGGGCATTCCCTTCATGGGTCCGATCGGCGCAGCCCGCGTCGGCTATATCGGCGGCGAATACAGGCTCAACCCGCAAATCGACGAGATGGTGAATTCCGATCTCGAGCTGGTGGTCGCCGGTACGGGCGATGCCGTGCTGATGGTGGAATCGGAGGCGAAGGAACTTTCGGAAGAAATCATGCTCGGTGCGGTGATGTTCGGCCACCGCGAAATGCAGAAGGTGATCGATGCGATCATTCGTCTTGCGGAGAAGGCGGCCAAAGAACCGCGCGATGTGCATACCAACGAATACGAGGCTGAGTTGGAGCTTCTGGCGCGCCATGTCGAGGATGAGTTGAAATCTGCCTATCAGATTGCCGAGAAAGGCGCCCGGCATGTCCGCATCGATGCGATCAAAAGCGAGGCGGCCGCTGCCCTTGTCAGTGAAGAACCGGGCAAGATTCCGCCCAACCTCTTCGGCAAGCTGTTCAAGGAAATGGAAAGCCGCGTGATGCGGGGCTCGGTCATCGAGACCGGCCGGCGCATCGATGGCCGTGATCTGAAGACAGTGCGCCCGATTGTGTCCGAGGTCGGCGTGCTTCCCCGCGCTCACGGCAGCGCGCTGTTCACCCGTGGCGAAACCCAAGCCCTTGTCGTCGCCACACTGGGAACCGGTGAGGACGAACAATTCATCGATTCGCTGGAGGGCACCTACAAGCAGCACTTCATGCTGCATTACAATTTCCCGCCCTTCTCGGTGGGCGAGGTGGGACGCATGACGGGCGCTGGCCGGCGCGAGATCGGTCACGGCAAGCTCGCTTGGCGGGCGATCAATCCGCTGCTTCCGGACAAGACGGTGTTTCCCTATACGATCCGCCTGGTATCGGAGATCACAGAATCGAACGGCTCATCGTCCATGGCAACGGTGTGCGGCTCTTCGCTCGCGCTGATGGATGCGGGCGTTCCGCTGAAGCGTGCGGTTGCAGGCATCGCCATGGGGCTCATCCTGGAGGGGAAGAAATTCGCGGTGCTCTCCGATATTCTCGGCGATGAAGATCATCTCGGCGACATGGATTTCAAAGTGGCGGGCACCGATTCCGGTGTCACCTCGCTGCAGATGGACATCAAGATCACCGGCATCACCGAAGAGATCATGCGGGTTGCGCTCGATCAGGCGAAAGCTGGGCGTATCCACATCCTCGGCGAGATGGGAAAAGCGATCAGCGGCGCGCGCGCCGAGCTCGGCGAACATGCGCCGCGCATCGAAACCATCAAGATACCCACCGACAAGATCCGCGAAGTCATTGGATCGGGCGGCAAGGTGATCCGCGAGATCGTCGAGAAGACGGGCGCCAAGATCGACATCCAGGACGACGGCACCATCAAAGTGGCGAGTGCCGATGGAGAATCCATCAAAGCGGCGCTGAAATGGATCAAGTCAATCGTGGCTGAACCCGAAATCGGGGAAATCTACGAAGGCAAGGTCGTCAAGATCATGGATTTTGGCGCCTTCGTGAATTTCTTCGGTCCGCGCGATGGCTTGGTGCACATTTCGGAGCTCGCGCCAAAACGCGTCGCCAAGGTCAATGACGTGGTCAAAGAAGGCGATGTGGTGAAGGTGAAGCTGATCGGCATGGACGACCGCGGCAAGGTGCGCCTGTCCATGAAGGTGGTCGATCAGGCCACCGGCGAGGACCTTTCCAAGAAGCAGCAAGCCGGCGAAGGCGAGCAGCAAGCCGGTTAGTCTGGGATAGGATTGTGGAGGCGCCCGGGGCTCGTTTCCTCCGGGCGTTTTCTTAACTCGCCGACACGAGCCTTCTTGACCCGCGACAAAGCCGGCGAACCCTATAAAATCGGCGATGTACGGTTTGGAGCGTGGCCGTCCGATTCTATGCAGATCCTTCGCGTCACCAGTGTCTTTCTGATCGTCATCGCCATGATGCTTCTTGGCGCGGACGTGGTGAGCAGCCTGGAACAAACGGGCGGAATGGTCGTGCGATCGTTCAATCATATCCTGATGCTTTGCGGCTTTGATGCCGGGTTGTGGTTTGCGCAGAATCTCCCGCCACAATTCGCGGACGTCTGCATCAGCATCATTTCTTGGCCCGGTTGGGCCGTGATCGGCATCTTGGGCACGCTTCTTGGCCTTGTGAGCGCGGGCGGGTCCGATCGCCGTCCCCCCGTGCCCCCTCCTCCGCCGCCGATCCACCGGTAGCCGGATGAACTCGCACCACCCATGAATAAGCATGTCACTGTCGGGGTGCGCATCCTGGGAATCGTGCTGGTCGCGCATGCGTTGATGCTGATCGGCGCGGACGAGATCACCACCATCGAGTCCGGCGGTTTTCGCACTCTCGAACACATCCTGACGCTTTACGGCGCCGATCCCAAAGCGTGGGGCATGGTTTTGCCTTCGCCCATCGCGATGGCGGTCGTGGCAATTTGTCCTTGCCCGGTTGGGCGGTCCTGGCCGCCATCGGGGGTGTTCTTTCCTTTGTCGCTCGCCCCCACGAATGATGCCTTAAGGAGCCTCCGTCACACGGGGTTGCGGCGGCGGCGCTGCCCGCTATGATCCCCGCGCTTTCGTAAAATTCCTGGGAAGACCGGCATGAGCCTCCAAGCGCCTGAAACGATCGTGGTCACCCGCACGCGCGTTGCCTGCGACGGCGGAGAGGGCGCGCTTGGCCATCCGAGGGTCTATCTCGAAATGGGCGACCAGACCTTCGTCGTCTGCGGTTATTGTGACCGGCGCTTCGTGCTCAGCCCTGAAGCCATCGAGGCCCGGGCCAGGGGCGAGGCGGAAGCGCATTGACGGCAGCAAGCCTAGAAAAGTCTAAGGCGCCGGCGCTCGCGCCCGGCGATCATCTCTATCTGATCGACGGCTCGGGCTTCATCTTTCGCGCCTATCACGCGCTTCCACCGCTCACGCGAAAATCCGACGGACTTCCCACGGGGGCGGTCGCGGGGTTCTGCAATATGCTGTGGAAATTGTTGGAAGACACCAAGGCGGGAGATAAGCCCAGCCACCTTGCGGTCATTTTCGATGCCGGCAGCAAGACCTTCCGCAACGATATGTACACGGAATATAAAGCCAACCGCTCCGAGCCGCCGGACGATCTCATTCCCCAATTCCCTCTGACCCGCGACGCCGTCCGCGCCTTTGGCGTCGCTTGCGTCGAAAAACCCGGCTTCGAAGCCGACGATTTGATTGCGACCTACTCCAGGCTGGCGCGCGAAACGGGCGTCAAGGTCACCATCGTCTCGTCGGACAAAGACCTGATGCAGCTTATCCATGACGGCAAGGTCGAAATGCTGGACCCGATGAAGAATCGCCGGATCGGGCCGGCCGAAGTCATCGAACGTTTCGGGGTGCCGCCCGAGAAGGTCATAGATGTGCAGGCCTTGATCGGGGATTCCATCGACAATGTGCCGGGCGTACCGGGCATCGGCGTCAAGACCGCGGCCAAGCTGATTGCGGAGTTTGGCGATCTGGAAACGCTGCTTGTCCGGGCGGACGAGGTCAAACAAAACAAATGCCGGGAAAGCCTGATCACTTTTGCCGAACAGGCCCGGCTCTCTCAGCGTCTGGTCAAGCTCGACGATGCGGTGCCATTGGATGAGGGAATCGCCGATTTCGCGGTGCACGATCCCGATCCGGCGAAGCTGATGCCGTTCCTGCAATCGCTGGAATTCGGCAATCTTCTGCGCCGTGCGGCGCCAAAGCTGGGCGTGGTGCTCGACGAGGCGCAGGCCGCGCCGCCGGCTCCGGTTGTTTCGCCGCCGAAGACGGACATGAGGCCTCAGGCCGCTGCGCCGGTAGACAAGGCTGGCCCCGGCGCAGTTATGGATCCCGGGCGACTTCTGCGGCCCATCGATCACGCCATTTACGAAACAATCGCCGATGCGGCTGCGCTAAGCCGTTGGATCGTGGCCGCGCAGGAGGCGGGCCTCATCTGCCTATCGATCGAAACCAACGACGCCGATCCCATGCGCGCCCAAATCCTCGGCATTGCGCTCGCCGTGGGTGCGGGGCTTGCCGCCTATATCCCGCTCGCCCATCGCGCCGATGGTGGTCTCGATCTTGCGGGTTCTGCAGCTTTGCAGCTGAGCGAGCGCCAGGCCTTGGTGCAGCTTGGGCCCCTTTTCGAAGATGAAAGCGTCTTGAAGACCGGGCACAATTT
>DASQIQ010000384.1:0-4788 GCA_035631495.1 Micropepsaceae bacterium | reverse complement strand
AGTTGGGATCGAACATCTATCGCGCCGATCCAAGCGGACGCGTGGATATGGTGATCAGCGAAGAGGCCTTTGGCGGCGGCGGCAACGGCATCGCCTTCTCGCCCGACTACAAGAAGGTCTACGTCGTCAGCCGGCAAATCGTCTTCAGTTTCGATCTCAGCCCCGATGGCAAGACCATTCGAAACCAGAAGCAATTCTCCGATTTCATGGTGGACGGCATACGCTGTGCCACCGACGGCATCCGCGTCGACATTTTTGGCAATTTGTGGTGCGGCAGCAATGCGGGCGCGAATGTCGGCTATAGCGGCGTGACGGTGTGGAACAAGGATGGCAAGCTGCTCGGACGCATCCGTCTACCGGAAACCTGCGCGAACATCGCCTTTGGCGGGCCCAAGCGGAACCGTCTCTTCATGGCCGCCGGCCAATCGCTCTATGCGCTCTACGTCAACACCCAGGGCGCATCCCCGGGGTAGGCGGGAAAATCATTCGTCGGTGATGTCGATCCAATTGCCGTCGGGATCGGTCATCTGAAATTTGCCCGTCGCCTGAGACTGGAAAAAGCGCTGACGCACCGCCGATTCCGGGCTGCCGCCCAATGGCACGGGCGCGAGATAGGGATTGGCGCCGGCGACTTCGGCGACATGGGCCTTGAACGCGTCCAGATTCTCCACGTGAAAGCCGACATGGTCGGGGCCAGGACGCTTGATCGATATGCCTTCGAAAACCGGAATCGACCAGGGCAAGATCGACAGCGTCACGCGCCCATCGGTCAGATGATAGCCGGGCGCGCCTGACTTGCGGTTGACCGGCTGCAGCTCGAACACGTCGGCGTAGAACTCGGCGCATTCCTCCGCGTTGGGCGTGCGGATGGCGAATTTGTTGAAATAGCGGTCCTGATGCCAGCCTTGCGCCGCGATCTCGGCATAGACCTCCTTGCGTGTGTCCTCTTTCTTTTGCGCGAGGTCGAACACATTGCCGTCGGGATCATGGCCGCTATAGGCGGCGAAGGGGCGCGCCGAGGGACGTTTGGCGATCATCGCCTTTTTGTGTTTCTTCTGCATGCGCTCGAGCACCGGCTCGACATCATCGACCACCATGCCGAAATGATCGATCCCTTCGACATAGCCGTCGCGCCGCGGGATCAGGTTGAGGCCGACATAACCATCGCCGATAGTGGCGGCCGAACCGGGGCGGATTTTCTGCGAAGGCTTCAGCCCGAACACGGCCTCGTAGAATTTCTCCAGCATCGGATAGGCTGGGCTGATGATCGCCATGTGGTTTATTTGAGCGAACACGAGTTTTCCTTTCACGCAATTAGCGGCTTGGCTGGATCGCCATCTCGGCGTCCGGCGCGACGATTTTATGCGATGGCAGCCGCGCCAGCGCAAAGCAGGCGATGGCGGCGCAAAGCGGCGGCACAGCGGCGAACAAAAAGAGCTGAGAGGTCGGCAGATCCAGGCCAATCAGCACGCCGCCGATGACCGGCCCGAGAATGGAGCCGATGCGCCCTACCCCATTGGCCCAGCCGATGCCATTGGAGCGAATGAAGGTGGGATAGAATCGCCCCGCCGCGGCATGAAGATTGGTCTGGCCGCCGATAATTGCGCATCCCGCGCCAAACGTCGCCAGCATCAGAAGCCAAGTGGCGCTACCCGACGAACCAATCAGCGCCACCAGCGGCACGCCGAGCGCGAAAGCGATCGCCACGGGGCGGATGCTGCCGGAATCGAGGAAGCGGCTCAGGATCAGCCCGCCAACCACGCCGCCCATGGGAACCAGAACAGTGGCCAATGCCGCAACACCGCGCGGCACTGTGGGGCTTTCCAGCACCGTAGGAAGCCAGGTCAGGAGAAATTGCAGCGCCATGAGGTTGGCGACATAGACCGCCCAAAGCAGAAGCGTGAACGCGGCGCGGCCATCGGCGAAGAGATGCGCGAGGCGGAAGCCGCTTTTCTTTTCTTCATGGACGATGAGGCGCGTGTCGCGATTGATGAGAAGGCCCGGTGCGATACGCGCGAGCACGCGCGCCATGCGATCCCGAGCCGAAACGTCCAGCGCGAGAAACCGCACCGACTCGGGCAGGAAGGCCAGCACCAGCAGCGCGGTAACAAGCGGCAGGATAGCGCCGATCAGGAACATCACCTGCCAGCCATAATTCACAAACAGGAAGGTCGAGATCAGCGCCCCCGAGGACGCGCCGAATTGATAGCCGATGAGCAGCGTCCAGATGATTGCCGCCTGCACGCGCTTAGGCGAGAATTCCGTGCCGAGCGCAATCACCGAAGGAAGCACGCCGCCGACCCCGATACCCGAGCCGACGCGCAAGAGGCGCAGAGTTGTCAGATCGGTCGCGAACATGGTCAGAAGACTGAACACCGCCAGCACCAGGCAACCGACGATAATGGTGCGCTTGCGCCCGAAACGGTCGCCGAGGATGCCGAGGAGCACGGCGCCCAGCATCAGGCCGAGATTGCCGGCGCCGAAAACGAGGCCCATCGAGGCGCGCGGGATGCCCCAAGCCTTGATGATGGCCGGCGCGGCAAAGCCCGGCGCCTGCGCTTCGAACCCGTCCACGAACATGGCGAGGAGCAGAAGCACGCCGAGCATGATCTGGAACGGGCCGAGCTTCTGACGCTCGATCACCTCATTCACGTCAATGATCTTCCCGTCTCGCATTGCTCTCATTCCAGCGTCCGGCGGGCAGCCTACACCCCTGCCTTCGGATGGGCGAAAAGGTCCACCGGACCTTTCGCTATTTCGATCCTCAACCCACCAGAGGGGTGGACCATAGCTATCTAACAACTGGGCCTCATTTTGGGCACCCCCCACAAATGGGTGCAAGATTATTGAGCCGTTTCAATTGTAAGATGGGCTCGCAGATAGGAGAGGTTCGATGTCGCTCGCGTCAAACTGCATATTCTTCCTCGCGGCATCGGTCGTAGCGGCAAGCACGCCGGCGTTAGCCGCGTCGGCGCCGGAGTTCGCGCCCAATCCGGCCGTCGGTTGGGTCCTGATTTCAAACGGGTTTCTGCCGCCGGACTCAGGGGCTGGCCCAATCCGGCAGGATCCGGCGCACCCCTATGTCGGCAATGACGAGTTCCGCAGGACTGGCCGCCAGCCGACAATGCCGTTCGCCGATCTGAGCAGCACCATCCTTCAGCCCTGGACGCGCAATGCACTGCAAAAACGCAACGAGCTCGTGCTGGCGGGCAAAGCCCCAACCCTTGGGATCGACTGCGGGCCAATCGGCGGTGCCGCCTTCCTCGTCCGGACGAATGTTCAGCCCTACTTCTTTGTTCAGGCACCGGACAAAGTTCTCATTATCAATCAGGACGATCATCAATTTCGTCACATCTATCTGACAGGCACGCATTCACGGAACCTGAAGCCCTCCTGGAGCGGCGAATCGATTGGCCATTACGAGGGCGACGAGCTGGTCGTGGATACGATCAGGCACGGCCCCGGTCGACAAGTTCTTTACACCGCACACGGATCAAATCCATCTGATCGAGCGTTTTCGCCTAGCGTCCGGGGGCGATAGACTGGAGGTGCGCGTGCATGTCGAAGACCCCGGCGCTTTCGCGGTTCCGTGGAATGCCAAGATTCTTTACCAGCGCGTTGAACCCGGACGTGCGGAGCGTGTCTTCCCACCGGGCGTCAATTCGGGCGCGACGGAGGCCGGTCCTCTCCTTGAGAAAAGCTGTGCCGAAAACCCGTTTTCCTATTTCGGAAACGACGCACCCGTTCGGCACGCCGACAAGCCCGATTTCTGATTCCGGCACCCGCCAAAGGTGCAGCGAGGATAGGACGGTTATTACTCGTCGGTGATGTCGAGCCAGTTGCCGTCGGGATCGGTCATCTGAAATTTGCCGGTGGCGCTCGCTTTCAGAAAATCGCGGCGCACGTCGGATTCCTTGCTGCCGCCCAACGGAACGGGTGCGAGATAGGGATTGGCGCCGGCGACCTCGGCGACATGGGCCTTGAACGCGTCGAGGTCCTCGACGTGGAAGCCCATATGGTCCGGTCCGGGGCGCTTGATGGACATGCCGGCGAAGATCGGGATCGACCAGGGCATGATCGAGAGCGTCATCCGCCCATCCGTCAGATGATAGCCGGGCGCCTCGGTCTTGCGGTTCACCGGCTGCAGCTCGAACACATCGGCGTAGAACTCGGCGCATTGCTCGGCATTGGGCGTGCGGATGGCGAATTTGTTGAAATAGCGGTCCTGGGCCCAGCTATTCGCCGCCTGCTCCTTGTAGAGGTCGACGCGCGTGTCGTTCTTCTTCTGCGCGAGATCGAAGACATTGCCATCGGGATCATGCCCGCTATAGGCGGCGAAGGGGCGCGTCGACGGGCGCTTCACGATGTTGGCTTTTCTGTGCTTCTTCTGCATCCGCTCGAGCACGGTTTCGACATCGTCCACCACCATGCCGAAATGGTCGATGCCGCCGACATAGCCGTCACGCCGTGGGATGAGCTGCATCCCGACATATCCATCGGCATAGATCGGCGCATCGACAATGCGAAAGCTGGAATATTTCAGGCCGAACACCGCCTCGTAGAATTTCCCGAGCATCGGGTATTGATGGCTGATGATGGCGGTGTGGTTGATCTGTGCAAACATTCAATGTCTCCAAAACATGACGCGGCCGAGGTGTCGCTCTCATGCCATCGCGCGAGATCCTTCCGGTTCGGCTGAAGGCGAGGCCTGCTTCGCGCGCACATTGGAAAGCAGAAGAATCCAGACGCAGCCGAAGAACATCGGAATGGAAACCACGTAATACATGG
>DASQIQ010000383.1:0-15858 GCA_035631495.1 Micropepsaceae bacterium | reverse complement strand
AGGATTTCCTGCGCGCAATCGGTCATGCGCTCGTGCTCTTCCTTGGATTTCTCCGGCGCGGTGATGGAGACGAGTTCGACCTTGTCGAACTGGTGCATTCGGATCATGCCGCGCGTGTCCTTGCCCGCCGCGCCCGCTTCGGACCGGAAGCACGGCGTAAAAGCGGTGAAGCGCAAGGGAAGCTGTTTCTCATCCAAGATCTGTTCGCGCACGAGATTGGTCAGCGGCACTTCGGCCGTGGGCACAAGCCAGCGACGTTGATATTTCGGCTCAGATTTCAATGCGGCTTCCCACAACGGTCGCAACGCATCTTTGTTATCGTCGAGCTCTAGCCGGCGGGCTTCTTCGAGCGCGCGAACGTAGGCGCTAGCCGCAACGATTTCTGTTTCGCGTCCGCTTAAGGCCAAGAACAGGTCATCCTCAAATTTCGGAAGCTGGCCCGTTCCAAACATTGCCTCGTCGCGCACCAGAAGCGGCGGAGAAATCTCGGTATACCCAAACTGCTCCGTATGCAGATCGAGCATGAATTGCGCGATGGCGCGCTCGAGCCGCGCTAGACCCTTCTTCAGCACCACAAACCGCGCGCCCGACATCCGCGCCGCGGCTTCGAAATCCATCTGGCCGACTCCTTCGCCCAGCTCGTAATGCTCTTTCGGCTTGAACGGGATTCCCGGCTTCTCGCTCCAACGGCGCAGCTCCACATTGGCGCTCTCATCTGGACCGACCGGCACATCCGCCGCCGGCAAATTGGGGATTTCCGCCAATTTCTTGTCGAGTTGCTCTTTGAGTCTACGCTCGCCTTCCTCGCCCTTTTGAATCTCGTCCTTCAATCCCGCCACTTCGGCCATCAGCGCGCTTACTTGCGCCTCGTCTTTCTTAGCCTTCGCGTGCCCAATCAGCTTGGACGCTTCGTTCCGCCGCGCCTGCGCTTGCTGCAGCCGCGTCAGCACAGCGCGCAATTCCCCATCTGCCTTGAGGATATCCGCGCTCATAGGCGCAAGACCGCGCCGCTTCAGCCCCTCGTCGAAGGCTTGCGGGTCGTCGCGAATGGATTTGATGTCGTGCATGGGGTGTAAAAACCGGAATCGAGCCGGGCCGTTCTGGCATGAGCAGCCGTGACGCGCAAAGATAAACTATCAACGGCACCACGGAGGAACCCATGTCCGAGGACGAACGCACCATCCGCAACGCCATTCAGGAATGGATGGACGCCAGCAAAGCCGGCGATACAGGCTCGGTGCTGAATCTGATGGCCGAGGATGTGCTGTTCTTGGTTCCGGGCCGCGAGCCGTTCGGCAAAGAGGCCTTCGCAACAGCCTCCCAGGGCTTGAAGGATCTGCTCATGGAAGGCAGGGCCGACATTCGGGAGGTCACGGTCCTGGGCGATTGGGCCTGGACGCGCGTTCATCTGGCGATCACCATCACGCCGCCAAATGGAAAGCCGATGCAGCGCCACGGTTACACGCTGTCGATATGGCGCAAACAGCCCGGCGGCCATTGGGTGATCTTCCGCGATGCGAATCTGCTGGCGACGGAATAATTCTTCCTTCCCCCCTTGAGGGGGAAGGTGTCGCGAAGCGACGGGGGCTTACGTCGGCTGGATATTGCGTCCGGGTTCGGCTGCAGCTTTTTCTTCCGCGGCGCGCTGTCTCTCCATCAGCTTTACGCACCAGATGGAAATCTCGTAAAGCCCAACCAGCGGGAAGGCGAGACTCAACTGGCTGAACACATCGGGCGGGGTCACCACCGCGGCCACCGCAAAGACTCCGACGATGGCGTAACGCTGTGCCTTCCTCAGGCCCGCGCTGGTGACGATCCCGACTCGCCCGAGCAGAGTCAGCAGAACCGGCAATTCGAAGCAGAAACCGAAAGCGAAGATGAGCGTCATCACGAAGCTCAAATATTCGCTGACACGCGCTTCCAATTCGATCGGCAGTCCGCCCGTCCCGCCCGGCACTTCGAAGGACAGGAAGAAGCGGATCGCGTAAGGCATCATGATGTAATAGACGAAGGCCGCGCCGACCAGGAACATCGCCGGCGTCGCCAGCAGAAACGGCAAAAAGGCTTTGCGTTCGGTGCGATAAAGCCCCGGCGCGATGAACAGCCAGATCTGCGCCGCCATATACGGAAAGGCGAGGCAGATGGCGCCGAACATGCCGACTTTCACATAGGTGAAAAAGGTCTCGTACAGAGCGGTGAAGATCATGTGCCGCCCCGGCTGGCCGCCTTTGGCGAAGGCATCGGCCAGCGGCTGCACCAGGAAGCCGTAGATATTCTTGGCGAAGAAAAAGCAGATGATGAAGCACACCAGGAACGCGATCAGCGATTTGACGAGGCGCGAACGCAATTCGACCAGATGCTCGAGCAAAGGGGCTTTGCTCGACTCGAGTTCGGCTTCTTCCTCGGACGTGGCCATGGATTAGAGCTCGGTATTGGGCAAACGGAAAATCATCCCGCGTTCCGAATCGGAGACGATTCCAATTTAGCCTCTTCCTGAACAACCGGCGATGACACGGGCGTTTCCGGCACGGGCGCCGCTTTGGGCTCGTCCAATTTCGGCGGCGCAGCGCCGACGTCCTCGACTTTGCCGCTGAGATCATCGAGCGGCTTGGCGGGAAGATCGGTGATCCCGAACGATTCATAATCAAGATCGGTCATGGGCGTGTTTTTGAGGCGGTTCACTTCGTTGCGCAATTCGTCGAGCTCGGCCTGACGCGCCATGTCGTCGAAACTGCGGCGGAATTGATCGGCCATGGCGCGCGCGCGCCCGGCCCATTGGCCCGCTGCGCGCATCAGCTTGGGCAGGTCCTTGGGACCCACCACCACCAGCGCAACCACCATGATGACGAAAAGCTCGCTCCAGGCGATGTCGAACATTTTGGTCTCTCATTGTCACGGCCCGCCCACCGCAGGTCTGGGCGAACGAGCTCTATGACCGCCTGGATGGCCCCGTTTTAGGGACCATGACAACCGGGCCCCAGATCAGCCCCGTTTGACCTCATCGGTCTTCTTGGCTTCCACCGACTCATGAGTGTCGGGAATCGGCCGTGGATCGTTGGGATCCTTCAGACCTTCTTTGAAATTCCGGATGCCGTGGGCGAAATCGCCCATGAGTCCCGAAATCTTGCCGCGGCCTCCGAACAGGAGCGCCACGACCATGATCAGAATCAGCCAGTGCCAAATGCTAAAACTGCCCATAGGCTCTTTCTCCTTGTTAGGGCCATGATACCGCGCGGGCCGCTCGACTTGCGCGTTTTTCTTTGCCCAACCCTTAATTTTTCGCGCCCTGTTTAGCCTGATCGTTCAAGCCCGACAAATCTTGTCGCGGCAAGGATAAACAAAGGCATCTTTCGGCTCTGCGGCAAGCCGCACCTCTGCACCCGGCACCAGCGTCATATGGAGTGGCGCCGCCGCCCTGACAATGGCCGGCGCCTCAAGCCCTTCGGGAAGGGCATGAGGCAGAAACGCCGCTTCGACTTCGAGCTGGCCGGCATAGGGCCTGACCGCCAGCACGCGCGCGAGGGCGCCCTTTTCCGCCACCCGCACCGAAGCTGGCCGGTATATTACCTCCGCCCACTCCCCTTCCGCTACCGATTTCGCGGCCGTCTGACCGAAAGGTGAAGCAACCCAACCGTTTATCACTCTAGCGTGAAACACATTCGCGCCCCCGAACAGCGCCGCGGCTTGCGGGTCCTTCGGCTCATTGTAGATTTCGCTGGGCGTGCCCTCTTGCACGACCCTTCCAGCCTGCATCAGCGCCACGCGGGTGCCAACGCGCATCGCCTCGTCGGCATCATGCGTCACCATGACGACCGCGGCGCCCGCCTCGCGCAGACGCTTGAGCGTCGTGCCCCGCACCTCATCGCGCAAGGCTGCGTCCAGGCCCGAAAAGGGCTCGTCCATCAGCACCACGTCGGGCTTGGGCGCCAGCATGCGAGCCAGCGCCACACGCTGTTGCTCGCCGCCCGAAAGCGTATGGGGAAAGGCATGCATCAGCGGCGTCATGCCGACGCGGTCCAGCTCTTGCTCCGCCCGCGCCTCGCGTTCGGCACGGGGCAGTCCGGCCAAGCCGAAAGCCACATTCGCCTTGGCGGAAAGATGCGGAAACAAGGCATAATCCTGGAACATCAGCCCGACCCGGCGAGTCTCGGCGGGTTCATGCCGCCCTTCGCCTTCAACCAGCCTGCCGCCGACGAAAACGAGCCCCGAATCGGGACGTTCGAGCCCAGCCGCTATCCGAAGAGTGGTCGATTTGCCGCAGCCCGAGGGTCCTAGCAGGCACACAACCTCACCGCGCCTGACATCCAGGGTGAGCCCGTCCAACGCGATGCGCTCCCCGAAACGGCGCGTGAGCGCACGCAGGCTTAGCCCGTCAACGGGTTCGGCAAAGGGGCGGGATGGAGTGCTCAGACGGCAACCTTTGCGAATGGTTCTCGACTGCTAGCTAGTTAGGCTCAATACCCCCAAACAGCAAGCCAAGGGCCTTGGCCGACTGGTGTTGCGCTTGTCCTAAAATCCGAATCACGAATCCGTAATGTTGCACCGCAATATATGGAGGAAAATAACTAGCGTTATCAATGGTCTAACTTGATCCATTTGCATGAATTTTGTAAGACACTGACCTGCATGCAAACCGGGCACTTCGGGGTAGTATCGCGCGGAAGGGGGAAGCAAACTTGGTTGGCGATGCCGACGTTGAATCGATTCTATGCTGGCGATCCCTGTCCGAAATGCGACCACCCGCTTGAGAGACGCGGGCGTTCGATTTGGACCCTGTTTTTGCGACGGGCCTATTTGAGGTGCCCTAGCTGCAAACTGGTCCTGAAAAAATAGACCCACGCCCCTAACTGTAGGCCTTCCGGCGTCCGCCCCTTCAAACAACCGCGGTTTGCGACTTCCTGCCGAATGCATCGGCAAGGTCGCTGAGACGCTTGTTGACGGTTTCCGCAAGCAGCGCCTTCTTGGCCGAGGGAACCTCGAGAACAAGGGAGTCCTTGCTGAGAAGAAGATTCATCTCCGGCAACTCCCCTTCCAGCGCACCCGAGAGGCCAAAGCCAAGCCGCTCCGCCAGGCCGATCTGCTGCGCCATGACGGCTCCTTCCGCGCCCAGCAATCCGCCCACCCCGGTCTCCTCGGGAAAGTCGCCGTCGCCGGCATAGCGATAATAGACCGCCGTCGCCATCAACGCCCGCTCATGATGGTCCGCGGCACCATAGGCGCCACGGAGCACCTGTGTGAAGGCGCCCATGGCGCGGTCATCGGGATGGCGGCGCCAACCGATATCGGCGAATAGGCAGGCCGCCTCGCGGATGCGGCGGTCGCGTAGCGTCTCTTTGGGAAACAGCGGCGCCATCCAGCGGAACAATTCTCCCGCGTGACCGGGCGTGCGCGACTCGCGCGCGTTGATGTCGCGGGCGAACTCCAGAAGCGGATCCTTAGTGGTCTCCTCGGGCTTGAGTTTTCTCTGCAGCACGCCCTCGCGCAAACCATAGGCGGAGACGACGATCTCCTTCAGGCCGAAGACCTCGATCATCTCCTCAAGCACCAGCGCCCCATAAGGCAGCGCCTCGGCGCGACGCTTGGGCACGGAACGCATCTTCTCCAGCGATTTGCGCGAAAGCCCCGACACCACGCGGCAAAGCTTCGATGCGCGACCGGCGGGAATCACGTAATGGTGCAGCACCCGCAAAGGATAATTCTGCTGTTCCATGTCGACATGGGCAAGCGCACGCCAGATGCCGCCCACGGCGTAAAGGGCACGGCCCTTCAAACCCTTTGCGAATTCGACCCGCTCCAGGCCCTTCTCGACGACATTGCGCGCCTTGTTGAGGCTGCCGCCGGCAGCGTCCATCAATCTGAGCGGCCCGAACGGAAGTGTCGCCGCCGCTCCGCTCTTGCCGTCTTTCACAGTCACCATATCGAGACTGCCACCACCGAGATCGGCAACCAGCCCGTCGGCATCGGGAATTCCCGCCAGCGTCCCTTCGGCGGCCATACGAGCTTCCTCCTCGCCGGAGAGGACGCGGATCGTCCGCCCCAGCACTTTCTCCGCGCGGCGGATGAAATCGCGGCCATTGGCGGCATCGCGCGCAGCCGAGGTCGCCACGGCGCCCACATCGATAACGCCATGGCCATCACAGAGCGCCCGGTACCGCGCCAGCGTATCGAGCGCGGATGCCATGCCGCTCTCGTCAAGCTGGCCGCTCGATACCATGTTGCGCCCGATTGCGCAGATCGCCTTCTCGTTGTGAAGCGGGGCCGCGTGGCGCCACGGGCCTTCATAGATCACCAGACGCACCGAGATCGAGCCGATATCGACCACGCCGATAGGCTGATAGCGGCTCGCGTTCAGCGGATTTGGGCGGGGCTGAAGATCGGCGAGACCCAATGGAAACCCTTGCGCTTAAGCGCCGCGAATCGCAGCCGTGACATTGGGCGGAGTATTCACCTTCAGGGCGCGCCCGCGACCCGAAAGAGAGGGATTGGTCATGAAATAGGTGTGGGCGGAGAACGCATCCGCCCGGTCGAAGGCGGCGTCGCGCACATAGGAGCCGTCGGCGCGCAGGAACCAGCTCTGTGCCTGATCCTTCAAATTCGCCACCATGATTTGCGACATCACCTGCTGATGCACGGTCGGATTGTCGATCGGCACCATGGCCTCCACCCGGCGATCGAGATTGCGCGTCATCCAGTCCGCCGAGCTGATATAGACCTTGGCTTTGGGCGAAGGGAGCCCGAAACCGGCGCCGAAGCAGACGATGCGGGAATGTTCGAGGAAGCGGCCAACGATACTCTTGACCCGGATATTCTCGGATAGGCCGACAACCCCGGGGCGAAGACAACAGATGCCGCGGACCACGAGCTCGATCTTCACGCCGGCCTGACTTGCCGAATAAAGCGCGTCGATCACGCGCGCATCGACCAGCGCATTGAGCTTAGCCCAGATCGCGGCGGGGCGTCCCGCCCGCGCGTGCGCGATCTCCGCTTCGATGCCCTCCATCAGCCGCTGGCGCATGCTGAGCGGCGAGATGGCGATTTTTTCCATGTGAGAAGGCTCGGCGTAGCCTGTGATGTAATTGAAGAATTGCGCGGCATCGCGTCCCAGCGCGGGATCGGCGGAGAAGAGCGAGAGATCGGTGTAAACTTTGGCCGTAACCGGATGGTAGTTGCCGGTGCCGAAATGGACATAGGTCCTGAGGCGCCCACTCTCGCGGCGCACCACCAGACTGACCTTGGCGTGAGTCTTCAGCTCAATGAAGCCATAGACCACATGGGCGCCGGCGCGTTCCAGATCGCGCGCCCATTTGATATTGGCCGCTTCGTCGAAGCGGGCTTTCAACTCGACCAGCGCCGTCACCGACTTGCCGGCTTCGGCGGCTTCAACCAAAGCGCGCACGATGGGGCTGTCCTTGCTCGTGCGGTAGAGCGTCTGCTTGATCGCCACCACGTCGGGATCGGCTGCCGCTTGACGCAGGAACTGGACCACCACATCGAAGCTCTCGAACGGATGATGGACGATAAGGTCCTTGGCCTGGATCGCGGCGAAACAATCGCCGCCATGATCGCGGATGCGTTCGGGGAAGCGCGACGTGAAGGGCTCGAACTGGAGATCGGGCCGCTCGTCGAGAATGAGCTGCTTGGTTTCGTCCAGGCCGAGCAGCCCGTCAACCACGAAAGGTTCGCGCCCGTCCATATTGAGCTGATCGGCGATGAAGCGCCTGAGATCGGGCGGCATGGAGGCGCTGCATTTCAGGCGGATGACCTGGCCGCGGCGTCGGCGTTTCAACATGGTTTCGTAGAGCCGGACCAGATCTTCGGCTTCTTCGGCGACTTCGATGTCGCTGTCGCGCAGGATTCGGAACGATCCCGAGGCGAGCACCGCATAACCGGGGAAGAGACGATCGAGGTACCGCCCGATGAGGTTTTCCAAGGTAATGAAACGCGCCTTGCCGCTGCGATCGGGCAGCCGCACGAAACGCTGCAATTGCGAGGGCACGGGCAGCAGCGCGGTCATGGCCTTGCCATCGGCGCGGCGCGTGAGTCTCAGCGCCATGACGAAGCCCAGATTGGGGATAAACGGGAAAGGATGCGCCGGATCGATCGCAAGCGGTGTCAGGATCGGCAGGATCTGCTGATTGAATTCCTCGTCCAGCCAGAGGCGGTCCTCGGGCACGAGTTGTCCCGGCTCGATCACCGCGATGCCGACATTGGCGAGCGCCGCGCGCAATTCGAGCCAGGTCTTCTGCTGATCGGCGATCAACTCGCCCGCCATCTGATCGACCCGCGAAAGCTGTTGTGCCGGCGTCAGTCCATCGTCCGAAAGGGTGGCGATCCCGGCATTGACCATGCCCTTCAGCCCCGCCACGCGCACCATGTAGAATTCATCGAGGTTCGAAGCGGAAATCGAAAGGAAACGCAGCCGTTCCAGCAGTGGATGGCGAAGATTCTGAGCTTCCTCCAGAACGCGGCGATTGAAGGCGAGCCAGGAAAGTTCGCGGTTGATGAAGCGGCCAGCCGAACTCGGGTTCACGCCCGGGATCAACGCCGTGCCAGCGCCGGGCTCGACGGCCAGCATCTCCAGCGGCTCTTGTCCCGCGCCGACTTCCTTGAGGGTGGTAGGCCTATTCATCCGCGACGTTCTTTCTTGCCCCTTGAGTGTAAAGAATAATTCGCAACCTGTCATGGCGGCAGGGGAGGACCCTTCGGTCACAGCATGCCGCGGTTTCGATGAAGGAAATGCGAATATAAGGGCTTAGCTTCGGCTCCTCGGCTCCATTTCGGCTTCGATCAATTCCACCACCAGCCTGTCCGTGACTGGGCGTTTTTCGGCGAGCGCCTTCTTGTCGGCGCGTGCCACAAAGGCCGCGACGGCCTCGGGCGTGCGCTCGACGTGGGTGACGATTCGCCGGACCACACCCTCGGTCACCTCCAACTGACGATCGGCGAAGTGCTTGGTCACCAACCCGCAGAGCAATTTGTCGTCTGGAACCCACATGGGAAAGGCGATGAGGGCTTGAAAACGCGACTTCAAATCGCGGACTGCGACGGGCCAGTCGGAGGGCGGCGCGCGGCCGGTCAAAAGCAGCGCCCCGGCGGGCCGGTCCAAAAGCGCGAGCAGGGCCCGATCCCGGTCCTCGCAAGGCTCATCGCGATCGACATCTTCGATGAGGATCGCGCGCCCCGCCCGGGACGCGATGGCGGGGACTATTTCCGGCGCGAGACCGCGTACTGGCAGGCTTTCCGCATCTGCCATATTTCGCCAGATGGCGGCCAAATGAGTCTTGCCGCAGCGCGGCGGCCCGTAGATTGCGGCAGCGGTGGTGGGCCAATCGGGCCAGCGTCTGATGAACTGAACCGCCTGTTCGTTGCACGGCGCGAGGATGAAATCCTCACGCCCCAACGCGGGCTCGACCCCGAATGGGAAAACCAGTTGCCCGCGCATTTCAGGCTCGACGGCCGTACTCGATCCAAACAGCGCGCATCGCCTTGAGCCAAACAGCCGAATAGGCAAACCCCGAAGCCAGGGCGACAACGCCGACCACATAGGCATCGGCTGGGGAAATCGCCCCGAGCGGGAACGAGAAGGCCAGCGCAGCCAGATGCGACCCGATGTAGAACATCTGCAAAGCCGTACAGAGCTTGCCCAGCAATATCGGCTTAACCCCGATTGGGGCTCGCAATGCGACGGCGATGGCAAGACCCAAGAGAATGAGCACGTCGCGGGCAATCACAATGGCGGCAACCCACACCGGAACATCGTCCAACAGCGCCAAAGTCACGAAGGCTGCCAGCATCAAGGCTTTATCGGCAATCGGATCCAGCACGCGCCCGAGCGGACTATCCAATCCGAATCGCTTGGCCAGAAATCCGTCCGCGGCATCGGACAGGCCGGCAACAGCGAAAAGCCCGAAGGCCGCGTTGAAATGGCCCGCCACAAGCAATCCGGCGGTGGTTGGCGCCGCGGCGAGGCGCAACGTCGTCAAGAGATTGGGTAGATGGCGCAGCATCATGATCATTGCGAGTTGGCGGCCGTCGCGCCGGCGATCTGCAAACTGAACTGGCCGTTGTTGTTGCTGAGTTGCAGGTTCTGCTGCGCCAGAGCGTCCCTGAGCTGCTCCTGACGACCCGAATAGGTAACGTTGATCTCCGCTTCGTGGAGCGCGAGGCCGACGACTTCCAACCCGCTGACCGCCCGGATCGAGCCAAGCCCGTCACGGATCTTGGACCAGTCATCAAGGGAGTCGAATGAGACGTCGGCGGTCAGGCGCGCGCGCGTCGCAAAGTCGACGGAGGCGCGCGTCTTCCAGATTTCGGCGGCCCTGTCCGCGATCACTTCGGCAAGCGCCGGAAAGGTGGATTGGGCATAGGCGAAGGAGGAAGGCGTCCGCCCTGCTGCGGTTATCTGCACCATCTGCACGCTCTTGGCATCTTCGCTCGCACTCGCGACAATCACCGCGGCGACATTGTGGCGCCGGGCCAAGGGCGCCAAGGTCGCCCAATCGAGCTGTCCGAGGTCGGGCCGCGACAACAAAGCCGCGTCCTCGGGTGCCTCGTTCAAAGGCAACACGAAGGGAACCAGGCCTTGCTGCAAAACGGGCTCGTTCCACGCCATGGCCCAGGGGCTCATGGGATCGAAGCCCGGCTTGCCCGCGATCACCGGGATCACCAATGCCGGGCGCGAGCGCGTATCCGTATAGGCGATATTGGCTTGACGAAGCGCCGCGCGAACCGCAACAGGGTTGAAGTGGAAAATCACCTCGGCGAGGTAGCGCGTCGTGCTGCGCCGTTCGCCTGCGACCTCGAAACTCCGGATCAAGCGCAGAAGCGCGTTGTCATCGAGTTGAGGCTGTTTGGCCCACATGGACGCCGCGGTAAGCCGCCGGTACAGTTTTGTCCAGGCAGCCGGCCGCCCCTGAGTCATGGCAATGTCGCGCGCGGCCGTCGCTGATTCCGCGCTCGCGTCGACCTTGATTCCGCTGACCGTGAAAAGATCCGGAGCAGCCGCAGGCGCCGCGAAGGCAGGGGTGCCCGCAGCAAGAGCGGCCAACAGAACGAAAAGCCAAAAGCGAGACATGATTCCTCTCAACCTCGAATATAGGGACAGGTTTTGACAGACGAAAGACTACAGCTGTGTTCGTAAACCCCTCGTCTCTCAAAATGGTCTCTCCGGCGTGTTGCGCCGGAGATAGAAACAACGCGGCAAAGGCCCCTTTGTCATCCGCGCCCAGACAATTTCGCAGCGAATTGCGCCCGAATTGGGTCTTCCCATACGAAAACCCGCCATCCGGCCGGCGCGGTTACATCTGGGTGATCAAGGGGTTAAGTCCTTGATTCGCCACCTTCGCTGTTCCTACAGTACACCCAATGGAGGGGTGACCTCGGCGCCAATTTGCGCCGAGAAACCCGAAGGAGACTACCTCATGTATCGCATCAATCCCCGGCGCACGGT
This sequence comes from Micropepsaceae bacterium, assembly GCA_035631495.1. Lineage (GTDB taxonomy): Bacteria > Pseudomonadota > Alphaproteobacteria > Micropepsales > Micropepsaceae > CAIYRG01. The sequence goes on along the minus strand of DASQIQ010000383.1, from coordinate 4,409 downwards.
TGCGGCGCTGGGAATCAGTGTGGCTATCGCCATCCTGGCGGCGGCACCGAGCGGCGTGGCGCAAACTCCGCGCACCCTACCAGCCGCACCGCCAAATCAAGACCACGCGCTCAATCGGCAACAGGATCCCCAATTCGATCGTCAATACGGCCGGCGCGCCACACGCACCCCGGAGGACCGCCTCGAACGGCGACTGACATATATGCACGGTCAGCTGGGTATCACCGGGGCGCAGGAAAGCGCTTGGCTCAATTTCACAACGGCGCTTCGCGATGAAGCGCGCGAGCGGAATCGGGATCGCGTCCAGGGCAGCGCCTCCAATGACCGCGATGCGTTCCGCGGCCGGGCCGAGCGGCGCGATGACCGCGCAGGCGATGCCCGGCAAGGCCCGAGCGTGGTGGAACGCCTCGAAGAACGCCGCAGGATCATCGCCGACCGCGAAGCCGACCTCGACCACGTCCTCAACGCGTTGCGGCCGCTTTATGCCTCCTTCACGGCGGAACAGCGCAGAACCGCCGATCGGCTGATGTTCCAGCCACGCGAAGATGACAGGGGCGGCTTCGACAATTCCCGTGACCGCCGCGGAGATCGCGACGGACCCTTCGACCCGCGAGACAGAGGCGGATACCGCTGATCGCCTAAGAGGGATGCGCTGCCGCCCTAACCGGCGCGCATCCGCTCTTGCGCAGCTGGGTGGCGCTCACTACAGCATTGCGGCCGAAACGCCACCAATCGTTGGATCATGAGTTCCGGCCGCAACCACCTGACTTACAAGGACGCGGGCGTCGACATCGACGCGGGCGATGCCTTGGTGGATCGCATCGCGCCGCTGGCGAAAGCGACGGCGCGGGCCGGCGCCGATGCGGCGCTGGGCGGCTTCGGCGGCCTGTTCGATCTGAAGGCAGCGGGGTTCAAGGACCCGCTTCTGGTGGCATCCACAGACGGCGTCGGCACCAAGCTCAAGCTTGCCATCGAGGCCAAGCGCTTCGACGGCATCGGTCAGGACCTGGTTGCGATGTGCGTCAACGACATCGTGGTGCAGGGCGCGGAGCCGCTCTTCTTCCTCGACTATTATGCGAGCGCGGTGCTGAACGTCGATGAAGCCGCGGCCGTGATCGAGGGCATTGCGCGCGCCTGCAAGCAATCGGGCTGCGCGCTGATCGGCGGAGAGACCGCCGAGATGCCGGGGCTTTACGCCAAAGGCGATTTCGATCTCGCTGGATTCTCGGTGGGCGCCGTCGAACGCGATTCCGTTCTGCCCAAGACCCAGGCGATGCGTGCGGGCGATGTGCTGGTCGCAATTGCCTCGTCCGGCGTGCACTCCAACGGTTATTCCCTGGTACGCAAGCTGATCGAGCGATCGGGGCTGAGCCTTGAGGCGCCCGCGCCTTTTGCCGCCGCGATGAGTTTGGGCGCGGCGCTGCTCAACCCGACCCGTCTCTATGTGAAGAGCGCCCTGGCCGCCATTGCCGGCGGCGGCGTGAAGGGCCTTGCCCACATCACAGGCGGCGGCATCACCGGCAATCTGCCGCGTGTACTGCCCGTTGGATTGGACGGCGACGTGGATTTGTCGGCATGGCGGCTGCCGCCCGTATTCGGCTGGCTGCAGCGCGAGGCGGGATTGCCGGACGCCGAGATGCTGGGCACGTTCAATTGCGGTGTGGGTCTGATCGTTGTGGCCGATTCGGCGCGCTGGATGGACGTCATCGCCGCGTTCACAGAAGCGGGTGAACGCGCATTCGCCATCGGGACTCTCGTGGCAAGCGAAACGAGCGCGGAACCCACGGTCCGCTATCGCGGCACGCTGCAAGGCGCATGAGCGCGAGGCTAAATGTTGCGGTGCTGATCTCCGGCCGGGGGAGCAATTTGCAGGCCCTCATCGATGCCTGCGCCGAAGCCACATTCCCCGCCCGGATCGTGCTGGTGATTTCCAATGTCGCGGGCGCGCAAGGATTGGAACGCGCGCGTGAGGCCGGCATCGCGACGGAGGTGATCGAGCATCGGAGTTACGACCGCCGCGAAACCTTCGATGCCGCGCTGGATTCGAGCCTGACCAAAGCCGGCGCGGAACTGATCTGTCTTGCCGGGTTCATGCGGATTCTCGGCGATGGCTTCGTGCGCAAATGGCAAGGGCGGCTGATCAATATCCATCCCTCGCTGCTGCCTTCGTTCAAGGGCATCCATGTCCACGAGCAGGCGATCGACGCAGGCGTGAAGATTTCCGGCTGCACCGTCCATTACGTCATATCGGAATTGGATTCCGGTCCCGCAATCGCGCAGGCCGCCGTGGCCGTGCGCGACGACGATACCGCGGAAAGCTTGGCGCGCCGCGTGCTGCAAGCCGAGCACAGGCTCTACCCTTCCGCGCTCCGGCTGATCGCGGAAGGCCGCGTCAAGCTGGACAACGGGCATGCGGTCTTCAAAGACTGTCCGTCTACGGATGGTATGCTGCAGAATCCAATCGGGTAACCCCTGCGTGACAGGGCCATCCAGCAGCCGCGCGTCTGCGCGGCGAGCGAGTCTTATGATCGCCTGGATGGCCCGCGTTTGCGGGCCATGACAATCCTCTTTCAAATGGCACGAATTAGACGGGCTGACTCGCCCTACCCCACGATGTCGAGACCGCTGAAGAAAAAACGGATCTCCTCGGCCGCGGTTTCGGGTGCATCCGAGCCATGCACGGAATTGGCTTCGATGTTCTCGGCCAGATCCTTGCGGATGGTGCCGGGGGCCGCCTTTTTCGGATCGGTTGCGCCCATCACTTCGCGGTTCTTGGCGACGGCGCCCTCGCCTTCCAGTACCTGCACCACAACCGGCCCTGAAATCATGAAGTCCACGAGACCGCTGAAAAAGGGCCGTTCGCGGTGGACGGAATAGAAGGATTCGGCCTGGGCGCGCGACAGCCGCATGCGCCTCTGCGCCACGACGCGCAGCCCCGCCTTCTCGAAACGCGAGACGATCTCGCCCGTGAGGTTGCGACGGGTCGCGTCCGGCTTGATGATGGAAAGGGTACGCTCGACGGCCATTGACCAACTCCTACTGAAAGCTGTGCGCCTTATAGCGACGGGGTTCACCGCCCCGCAAGCAGGGTGTTTGGCGGCCAAAGGCGCCACGGCTTTGCGTCCCGCTCCGGTTTTGCTTATGACCGCAGCCGACGCGACCCAAGGCCCAACATGTCCCTCCTCAACCTTTCCGTCGCCATTGGCGATTATGACCGCAACCGCCCCTTGATCGACGGGGCGGTGCGAATCGACGGCGTCGACCCCGTTTTTATGAAATTGGTTCCGGAGGAAATCTTCTTCCGCGCCTTCCGCAGCCAGGATTTCGACATTTGCGAATTGTCGCTGTCGAGCTTCACCTTGAAGACGGCTTTGGGCAATTGTCCCTATGTCGGCGTTCCCGCCTTCGTCTCGCGCTGCTTTCGGCACACATCGATTTTCGTGCGCACCGACAGGATCAAGAAGCCCGAGGATTTGAAGGGTAGGAAAGTCGGTGTTCCCGAATATCAGCTCACCGCCAATGTCTGGGCGCGCGCGATTCTGGAAGACGATTTCGGGGTGAAGCCGTCCGACATCCATTGGATCCGTGGCGGCATCGAGCACGCGGCGCGCCCCGAGAAGATCACATTCAAACTGCCCCCAAACGTGCGGCTCGACGATGCGCCGGAAGGAACCACGATTTCCGAGCTGCTGCTGAAAGGCGAGATCGACGGTTTTATCGCGCCGCGTGCCCCGGCCGTGACCTCGCCCAATATCGGCTGGCTGTTCGCCGATCCGATGGCGGCGGGGAAGGATTATTTCCAGCGGACCGGAATCTTCCCGATCATGCATCTGATCGGCGTGCGACGGACTTTGGTCGAAAAACATCCTTGGCTGCCGGCGGCCGTGTTCAAGGCCTTCGATCAATCGAAAAGGGTCGCGCTCGAACAGCTCACCGACGTGTCCGCCACCAAGGTGACGATGCCCTTCGTGGAAGAACAGCTGAAAGCGGCGCGCGAATTGATGGGCGAGGATTTCTGGCCCTATGGCGTCGAACCCAATCGCAAAACGCTGGACGCGTTCCTGCGTCATCATCATGGGCAGGGGATTTCGCCGCGCCTTGTCGGCGTCGAGGAGATGTTCCACTCCGCGACGCTGGAAAGTTTCAAGATTTAGCTATTTGCTGCCGACGACGGCCATGCCCTGAATCTCGATCAGGAGGCCCGGCTGCGCGAAGCCCGTGACGGTGATGAGCGCGCTCGCGGGGAAACATTCCTTGAAGGCGGCCTTGCGCAGCTCGATGAAGCGCTCGCCGAGGCGGCCGTCATTGATGAACACCGTCATGGTGACCATGTCCGCAAGACCGGCGCCGCCCGACGCCTTGATGGTCTTGTCGAGCGCCGCAAAAGCTTCCTTCACCTGGGTATCGAA